>DATKAO010000084.1 GCA_035498015.1 Myxococcota bacterium | reverse complement strand
CGGGTTGGTGACTCCCGCCTGCTTGTAGGCGTCGGTCGAGCTGGCCACGACTTCGGGGAAGGTCGTGAAGTCGTAGTCCTGGCTGAAGTAGCCCTCGGCCGGGCCGGCCGCGAACGACAGCGCCTTCAGGTAGATCGGGTGCTGGGTGTACTTGTGCGCGTCCTCGGCGCGGCACAGCAGCGCCGCCGCCGAGCCGTCGGACACGCCCGAGCAGTCGAACACGCCCAGCATGCCCGCCACCGACGGAGAAGCGCAGATCTTCTCGAGCGACACTTCCTTGCGGAACTGCGCCTTGGGGTTCTTCGCGCCGTTCTTGTGGTTCTTCCAGGCGATGCGCGCGAGCACCTGCTTCAGCGTGGCCTCGTCGACCCCGTACTTCTTGGCGTAGGCGGGCGCGAGCAGCGAGAAGGTCGCGGGCGCGGTCATCGAGGAGTCGGTGCCGTCGGAGGGCGGGCGCGAGCCCGTGAGTCCGGAGTAGCCCGAGTCCTTGAGCTTCTCGACGCCGATCGCCATCACCAGGTCGTAGGCGCCGCTGGCCACGGCGTAGGCGGCGTTGCGCATGGCTTCGGAGCCGGTCGCGCACATGTTCTCGAGGCGAGTCACCGGCTTGTAGTCGAGCTTCAGCGCCTCGGAGAGCATGAGCCCCGAGACTCCGCTGCCCATGGTGCCGAGCCAGTACGCGTCGACGTTCTCGGGCGTGACTCCGGCCGACTTGTAGGCGTCGGTCGCGGCGTCGACCAACAGGTCCTCCGCGCCCTTGTCCCAGTGCTCGCCGAACGGCGTGCAGCCCATGCCCACGATCGCGACCCGGTCCTTGATGCCTCTGCTAGCCATGGTTCTCCCTGCTTCCCCTGTGGGAATCTAGCGCTTCGGCCGCGCCTTCCAGAAATAGTTGTGCACGCCCTGACCCGTGTACAGGCGCCGGAAGGTCATCTCGAGCTCGTTGCCGATCTTCACTTCCTTCGGGTCCACGTCGGTGAGCTCGCACGAGAGCCGCCCGCCGCCCGCGAAGTCGACGATCGCGGCCACGACCGGCGGCTGCAGCGTGTAGGCCAGGTGGTCGAGCGTGTACGTGGCGACCTTGCAGCCCTTGTCGGCGAAGCGCTCCTCGCGCATCTGGTCGACCGCCGCGCACTTCACGCACACGCGCTGCGGCGGCAGGTGACCGGTGCCGCAGGCCTCGCAGCGCGAGCCGATGAATCCGTACTTCCAGTGGTCGGCGCGCCTCATCGGCGGCGCCGCCGGCCGCTCGGGCTCCGGCCGGCGCGGCGGCTCGAAGGGCAGGATGCCGCGCCACTTGAGATAGTTGTTGTACGGCAGGTCGGCGCGCTTCGCGCCCAGCCAGCGATCGACCGAGTGGAGCGGGCGGTGCTGGGCCAGGCGGTCGGTGACTTCGAGCACCACCGCGTCGGCGCCGTCCGCGCAGCACAGCACCAGCAGCTTGTCGCCCGTGTTCGCCCGGTCGAGCACCCGTGCGAGCACGAGGCCCGCGTGCGCCGAGCCCGCGCGGCCCACCGAGCCCAGCAGCGGGTCGGCGAGCTGTTCGGGCTTGAGCCGCAGCGCCTCGGCCACGACCGCGACCGCCCGCGGATTCGTGCCGTCGAGCACCACCGCCTTCAGGTCGGCGGGGCCGATGCCCGCGCTCTTGAGCGCGCGCGTCGCGACGTCGACCGCGATCGGGCCGAGTGTCTCGGCGCCGAAGCGCTCCTCCCACTGCTTTGCGAACGGGTCACTCGGCAGGCGCCACACGTCGAGGATCTCGGTGGTGGCCGAGGCCCGTCCGATGAAGCGCGCGATCGCCTCCGCATCGGGGCCGGTCACGAACGCCGCGGCCGCGTCGCCGCCGCCGGACTCGCGCGCGCCGCCCGGCGCGCCGATCACCACGTCGGCCGCGACCACCAGCGCGCGCGTGCCGCCCGCTGCCGCGTCGGCGCCGGCGAGCACCGCCCCCAGACCCATGCGGGTCGACGAGCCCAGCTCGAGCGTGCGCAGCCCCGCCGGCAAGCCGAGCGCAGCAGCGATCGTGGCTGCGTTCAGCTTCTCCGCGTAGGGCGGGCTCGTGGTGGCGAAGATCAGTGCGCCGATCTCGCCCGCGCCGCGCACCGCGTCGCGCCCCGCCTCGACCGCCATCGAGACCGAGTCCTCGTCGTAACTCGCGACGGTGCGTTCGCCCTTCCCGGCGCCCAGCGCCGCGCGCTGCAGCCGGTTGTAGGGCAGATAGCTGCCGTAAGCCGTGATCCCCGCCACTTCGAAACTCCTCCCCGCAAGCTGCGTTGTCGTGCAAATCTTACACGGCGGCCGCCTTCGGGTTCACGGCGGCCGCGCCGCAGTGTAGGATCCCGCAGGTACTCCCGTCCCCCACGCGGACTCACTGATGCCCCGAAGCTGCTCACCGCTGCTGCTGTCGTTCTTGTTGTGCCTGTCCTCGCTCTCGGGCGGAGCGAGCGCCGCGCTGCCCGCCGGCTTCACCAAGACGCTGGTCGCGGGGCCGTGGGACCAGCCCGTCGGGGTCACCTTCGACGCCAACGGCCGCATGTACGTCTGGGAGCGCCCGGGCCGCGTATGGATCGTCGAGAACGGCGTGAAGTCGGCCACGCCGCTGATCGACATCTCCGAAGAGGTCGCGCTCTGGGGCGACCACGGGCTGCTCGGCTTCGCGCTGCACCCGAACTTCGCGAACAACGGCTACATCTACCTGCTGTACGCGGTCGACCACTACTACCTGCAGCACGCCGGACAGCCCGGCTACGACCCGAACCAGTCCGAGACCAACCCGCCGACCATCGGCCGGATCACGCGCTACACGGCGCGCGCCTCCGACGGGTTCCACAGCGTGGATCCCGCCTCGCGCCGGATCCTGCTCGGAGAGACTCCCAGCACGGGCTGCGCGATCCTGTACTTGTCCCACGGCGTCGGGTCACTCGTGTTCGGCAACGACGACTCACTGCTGGCGAGCTGCGGCGACGGCGGCAGCTACGCGGGCGTGGACACCGGCGGCCCGTCGCAAGGCTCTGCCACGGTCCAGGCACTGCAGGAAGGCATCATCTCGCCGCACGACGACGTGGGCGCGTTTCGCGCGCAGCTCACGACCTCGCTGAACGGCAAGATCCTGCGCCTGGACCCGCAGACCGGCGACGGGCTGCCCAGCAATCCGTTCTACGACCCCAACAACCCGCGCGCGCCGCGCTCGCGCGTGTACGCGCTCGGCATGCGCAACCCGTTCCGCTTCACCGTGCGGCCGGGCACTGGGAGTCACGACCAGGACGACGGCGACCCCGGCTCGCTCTACGTCGGGAACGTGGGCTGGAACACCTGGGAGGAGCTCGAGGTCGTCGACACCGGCGGCTACAACTCGGGCTGGCCGATCTTCGAGGGCATGGATCCCAACCCGCTGTACTCGGTGGTCCAGGTGGCGAATCCCGACGCGCCGAATCCGCTGTTCGGCGTCGGGGGGTGCACCCAGCCGTTCTTCTACTTCACCGACCTGATCGTGCAGGAGACGCTCGGCACGCCGAGCTTCCCCAACCCCTGCAATCCCGCGGTGCAGATCCCGCCGAGCATCACGCGCTTCATGCACCGCCGGCCGACCTTCGCCTACGGGCGCGCCGCGGACGGGCCGATGCTCACGCCGACCTTCGACGGCAGCACGCCGGGCTCGATCAAGGTCGGCACGCCGGGCTCGCCCGTCGTGGGCCAGTCGGTGGGCGGCGCCACCGTGACGGGCGGCGTCTGGTACACCGGCAGCGACTTCCCGCCGGCCTACCAGAACAGCTTCTTCCACGCCGAGTACAGCTTCGGCTACGTGTCGAACATTCACTACGACCCGCTCGATCACCCGACCGAGGTCGAGTATTTCGACACCACCGCGGGCGGCCCGGTGCAGCTCGCCACCAGCCCCCAGGGCGGCTTGTACGAGGTCGACATCGCGGCCAACACGGTGACTCGCATCTCCTACACGGGCGTCGGCAACCAGCCGCCGGTCGCGCAGGCGAGCGCGGCCCCGTTGTTCGGCCCCACGCCGCTCACCGTCGCGCTGTCGAGCGCCGGCAGCTCCGATCCCGAAGGCGGACCGCTCACCTACACCTGGAGCTTCGGCGACGGCACGCCCAACTCCACGGCCGCCAATCCGGTTCACACCTACTTCGCGCCGGTCGGCGTGTCGGTCATGTACCCGGTCACGCTCACCGTCCGCGACATCGGCAACCTGAGCGCGACCGTGCAGACCTTCGTCGCGGTCAACGACACGCCGCCGGCAGTCACGATCACGAGCCCCCCGAGTCAGACGCTCTACTCCATGACCTCGACCACGTCGTATCCGCTCACGGCCAACATCAGCGATGCGGAGCAGGGCGCGGGTCAGCTCGCCTGTCAGTGGCAGGTGACCCTGCACCACAACGAGCAGACCGAGAGCGCGCCCGTCGACACGCACTGCACGACCACCGCCAACATCCAGCCGCTGGGCTGCGACGGGAGCGTCTACTACTACACGTTCTCGCTCACGGTGAGTGACCCGTTCGGGCTCGCGACCACCAAGCAGGTCGTCGTGTATCCGAACTGCGCGGCGGTCCAGCCGGTGATCTGCGGGAATCTCGACGCGAACACCGTGCGCAACTCGGCCGACGTGTTCCGTCTGCGCTTCGCGTTCGCGAACCCGCTGACTTCCGGGCTGACTGCCGGCGAGCTCTCGCGCTGCAGCGTGACCGGCGGGACCGAGTGCGACGTCGCGGACCTGACCGTGCTGCGCCGCTACCTCGCGGGCCGCGCGCCCGGGCCCATGCCGGTCTGCCCGGCCGCCGCGCCGTAGCAATCCGCGCCGCTCCGGGTGCACACTGCGCACATGATGCGCCTGCGACAGATCGCGTTCGTGGCCCAGGACCTGGCCAAGGTGGTCGACGACTTGTGTGGCGTGCTCGGAGTCGAGGTCTGCTTCCGCGACCCCGGCGTGGCCGAGTTCGGCCTGCACAACGCGCTCATGCCCCTGGGCGACCGCTTCCTGGAAGTGGTCTCGCCCGTGCGCGAGGGCACGACGGCGGGCCGCTTGCTCGAGCGGCGGCGCGGCGACGGCGGCTACATGGTGATCGTGCAGGTCGACGATCTGGCCGCGCAGCGCAAGCGCGTCGAGGAGCTCGGCGTGCGCATCGTGTGGAAGGCCGAGCTCGCGCCCGCGGCGACGATCCACCTGCACCCGCGCGACGTCGGCGCCGCGATCCTCTCGTTCGACTGGATGCGCGAGCCCGACGGCTGGCTGTGGGCCGGACCGGAGTGGCGCGAGCACGTGCGCACCGACCTGACGCGGCGCATGGTCGGCGCAGAGCTGCAGGGTCCCGACCCGCGCGCGCTCGCCGAGCGCTGGGGCCAGGTGTTCGGCCGGCCCGTGCGCCCGCGCGCCGAAGGCGGCTACGAGCTCGCGCTCGACGGCGGCACCTACCTGCGCTTCGTGGCCGACCACGACGGGCGCGGCGAGGGCGTATCGGGGCTCGACGTCGAGGTCAGCGACCCGCTCGAGGTGGTGCACCGCGCGCGCGCGCGCGGCGTGCCCGCGACTCACGACGAGGTCGAGATCTGCGGCGTGCGCATCCGCCTGCTGCGCCCGAGCTAGCGCCCGGTGGACCTGTACGAGGCGATGAGCACCTGCCGCGCCGTGCGGAGGCTGCGGCCCGACCCGATCCCCGACGACGTGCTCGAGCGCCTGGTGCAGGCCGCCGCCTGGGCGCCGACCGGCGGGAACGTGCAGCCGTGGCGCGTGGTGCTGGTGCGCTCACCCTCGCTCAAGCAGTCACTCGCCGAGCTCTACGCGCGCAGCTGGTCCGCCTACGCGGGCCAGGTGCGCAGGAACCTCGCGCCGCTGCCCGACGCGCGCCGCGCGCCGCACGAGCGCACGCTCGCGGCCGGTGACCATCTGGCCGCGCACTTCGGCCAGACACCGGTCGTGGCCGTGTTCTGCTTCGACCCCAAGCAGATGGCGATCACCGACGAAGGCCTCGACCGGCCGACCGTCGTGGGCGGCGGCTCGGTGTATCCCGCGGTGCAGAACTTCCTGCTCGCCGCGCGCGCCGAGGGGCTCGGGTGCGTTCTCACTACGCTCCTGTGTCAGCACGAAGCGGCGGTGAAGGTGTTGCTCGACATCCCCGCCGGCTGGGGCACGTGCGCCGCGATTCCGCTGGGCTGGCCGTTGCGAAAGGGGCACGGCCCGCTCACCCGCAAGGCGCCGGACAAGCTCGCCTACACCGATCGCTGGGGCGCGGGCGCTTCCTGATTCCCATTGAAATTCAATGGGTTGGGGGCACGCTCCGCGGGCGTCTTGCCGCTTCGGGCGCGCGCGCCGGTGACGCAAATCACAGCTCGGCTTTCACCGGGGAGCGATATACCCCGCGCAATGAGCGCATACGAGGGGAGCCGCTTGAACCCGGACAAGATCCTGTTGGCCGTCGCCATCCTGCTGGGGATCCTGACCACCGCCTTGTCTTTCTGAGCTTCGTTCGCCTTCGGCTCACTGCGCGCGGCTCCGCCGCTTGCGGGCCTCGCTCAGGACGGCCTTCGCTCGGCCATTCCGTCGGGCCTAAGTTTGCTCTGGCTCATATCCAAGCTGGGGGGCTAAGGCGCGCTCGACGTGCCGCGTGGTGACGCCCCTGCGCGCGGCGTAGTCCGCGACCTGGTCCTTCCCGATCTTGCCCACGCTGAAGTAGCGGGCTTTCGGGTGCGCGAGGTAGAGCCCGGCCACGCTCGCGGGCGGAGTCATGGCGTAGCCCGAGGTCAGGTCCATGCCGATCTCGCGCGCGCCCAGGAGGTCGAACAGGGTGACCTTCGCTTCGTGGTCGGGGCACGCGGGGTAGCCGATCGCGGGCCGGATGCCGCGGTACTTCTCGGCGATCAGGTCCTCGTTCGTGAGGCTCTCGGCGCGGCCGTAGCCCCACTCGCGGCGCACGCGCGCGTGCAGCCACTCCGCGAACGCCTCGGCCAGCCGGTCGGCGAGCGATTTGGTCATGATGGCGTGGTAGTCGTCGAGCTCGGCCTCGAAGCGGCGCGCGACCTCGTCGGCGCCGATGCCGGCAGTGACTGCGAACGCGCCGATCGAGTCGGTGACTCCCGAGTCGAGCGGCGCGACGTAGTCGGCCAGACACAGGCACGGGTCCTGGTCGCCGGTGGTCCGCTGCTGGCGCAGCATGGGGAAGCGCGCGGCTTCGTGCTTGCGCGACGCGTCGCTCCAGAGCACCAGGTCGTCGCCGTCGGAGTTCGCGGGCCAGAAGCCGTACACGCCGCGCGCGTGCAGCTCGCGGCCGTCGACCAGCTTGCGCAGCAAGGCCTTGCCGTTCTCGTACAGCTCGCGCGCCGCCGGGCCCTGCACCGGGTGATCGAGCAGCGCGGGGAAGCGGCCCTTCAGCTCCCAGGCGGTGAAGAAGAAGGTCCAGTCGATGAAGCGCTCGATCTCGCGCAGCGGCGCGTCGGCGAGCACGCGCCGGCCGGTGAACTCGGGCAGCGCCAGGTTCGCGGGCGAGAAGTCCACAGTGACTCGGCGCGCGCGCGCCTGGGCCAGCGGAATCAGCTCCTTCGTCGTGCGCGAGGCGTGCGCGAGCCGCAATCTCTCCTGCGACGCGCGGTTCTTGCGGTCGAACTCCACGAGCTTGCCGGAGTCGAGCACGCTCGACAGCACGCCCACCACGCGCGACGCGTCGGACACGTGCACCGTCGGCGGCTCGTACTGCGGGGCGATGCGCACCGCCGTGTGCTGAGTCGAGGTGGTGGCGCCGCCGATCAGGAGCGGCAGGCGGAAGCCCTGGCGTTGCATCTCGCGCGCCACGCCGACCATCTCCTCGAGCGAGGGCGTGATCAGCCCCGACAGACCGATCGCGTCGCAGTGCTCGTTCTTCGCGGTCTCGAGAATGCGGTCCGCGGGCACCATGACGCCGAGGTCGATCACCTCGTAGCCGTTGCAGCCCAGCACCACGCCGACGATGTTCTTGCCGATGTCGTGCACGTCGCCCTTCACGGTGGCGAGCACGATCTTGCCGGCCGAGCGCGCGGTCGCCTTCTCCTTCGCCATGAAGGGCTCGAGATAGGCGACGGCGCGCTTCATGGCGCGCGCGCTCTTCACGACCTGCGGCAGGAACATCTTGCCCGCGCCGAACAGGTCGCCCACGACCTTCATGCCCTCCATCAGCGGGCCTTCGATCACGTCGAGCGGACGCGGCAGCTTCTGGCGCGCTTCTTCGACGTCCTGCTCGATGAAGTCGACCAGCCCGTGCACGAGCGCGTGACTGAGTCGTGACTCGACCGGAGCCTCGCGCCAGGACAGGTCGACCTCGCGCTTCTTGCCCGCGCCCTTCACGCGCTCGGCGAACTCGATCATGCGCTCGGTCGCGTCGGGCCGGCGGTCGAACAGGATGTCTTCCACCCGCTCGAGCAAGTCCTTCGGGATGTCCTCGTACACGCCGAGCTGCCCGGCGTTGACGATGCCCATGTCCATGCCCGCGCGCGTGGCGTGGTAGAGGAATGCGGTGTGGATGG
The DNA here is from genome assembly GCA_035498015.1 of Myxococcota bacterium. Classification (NCBI taxonomy): domain Bacteria; kingdom Pseudomonadati; phylum Myxococcota; species Myxococcota bacterium. The sequence goes on along the minus strand of DATKAO010000084.1, from coordinate 10,225 downwards.
CCTCGCGCACGCGCTCGTTGCCACGGAACGAGAACGAGAGGTTCGAGACACCGCCCGAGATCTTCGCGCCCGGGCAGGCCGCCTTGATGCGCGGAATCGCCTCGAGATAGTTCAGCGCGAAGCGGTTGTGCTCCTCGATGCCGGTCGCGATCGCCAGGATGTTCGGGTCGAAGACGATGTCCTCGCCCGCGAAGCCCGCGCGCTCGGTCAAGAGCTTGTACGCGCGCGAGCAGATTTCGACTTTGCGCTCGACCGTCTCCGCCTGTCCGCGCTCGTCGAAGGCCATGACCACCACGCCGGCGCCGAAGCGCCGCGCGACCTCGGCCTTGTGCAGGAAATCGGCCTCGCCCTCTTTCAGCGAGAGTGAGTTCACGATCGACTTGCCCTGCAGGCAGCGCAGGCCGGCCTCGATCACGCGGAAGTCGGAGCTGTCGACCATGACCGGCAGGCGCGAGATCTCGTCGTCGGCCGCGATCTGATTGAGGAAGCGGGTCATCGTGGCCGGGCCGTCGAGCATGGCCTCGTCGACGTTGACGTCGAGGATGTTCGCGCCGCCGCGCACCTGGTCGAGGGCCACCGTGGCGGCGGCCTCGAAGTCACCGGACTGGATCAGCCCGGCGAACTTCTTGCTGCCGGTCACGTTGGTGCGCTCGCCGACCATCACGAACGGGATCTCGGGCGAGAAGGTGAACGTCTCGAGCCCGGAGAAGGTGGTGCGGCGCTCCGCGAAACACGGCACGCGGCGCGGCGCCACGCCCTCGACCGCGGCCGCGATCTGGCGGATGTGCTCGGGCCCGCTGCCGCAGCACGAGCCGATCATGTTCACCAGCCCCGAGCGCGCGAACTCGCCCATCAGCTCCGACATGGTCTCGGGCGTCTGGTCGTAGCCGCCCAGCGCGTTGGGCATACCGGCGTTCGGGTGACACGACACGTAGGTGTCGGCGATGCGCGACAGCTCTTCGAGATAGGGGCGTGACTCGGCCGGACCGAGCCCGCAGTTGATGCCGACCATGAGCGGCTTCGCGTGCTGCACGGAGTTCCAGAACGCGCCGACCGTCTGGCCGGAGAGGTTGCGCCCGCTCTTGTCCGCGAAGGTGACCGAGATCATCACGGGCACGCGTGCGCCGCGCTCGGCGAACACCTCCTCGATGGCCACGATCGCGGCCTTCGCGTTCAGTGTGTCGAAGATGGTCTCGATGATCAGCGCGTCGGAGCCGCCCTCGAGCAGGCCGCGCACCTGGGTGGCGTAGGCATCGCGCACCTGGTCGAAGGTCACCGAGCGGAACGCGGGGTCGTTCACGTCGGGCGAGAGCGAGAGCGTCTTGGGCAGGGGACCCAGGTCGCCGATCACGAAGCGCGGCTTGTTCGGCGTGCGCGCGCTGAACTCGTCGGCCACGCGCCGCGCCAGCCGCGCGGCCTCGAGGTTGAGCTCGGCCGCGATCGGCTCGAGGTGATAGTCGGCGAGCGAGATCGACGAGCCGTTGAACGTGGCGGTGATGATCAGGTCGGCGCCGGCCTCGAGATAGTCGCGGTGCACGCGCTCGATGCGGCTCGGATTGGACAGCACGAGCACCCCGTCGTGACCCTTCAGGTCGTAGGGGTGCTTCGCGAAGCGCTGGCCGCGGAAGTCGTCCTCACCCAGCCCCATGCCCTGCAGGAGCACGCCCATCGAGCCGTCGACGACCAGAATGCGCTCGTCGAGTAGCTGGCGGAGGAGTGCGTCGCGCGAGGGGCTCATCGTGCGGGCCATGGTACCCTGACCGTTGTGGGAGGAAAGGCCATGGCCGAGACCGAAGCCGCACTCACGGCACCGGTATTTCGCGAACGCTTCGGGATCGACCCGAGAGCCATCGACACCGCCTTCTCGCACGCGCTGTCGCGCCCCGTCGACTACGCGGACTTGTTCTTCGAGTACACCGCGCGCGACGCGGTGTCGCTCGAGGACGGGATCGTGAAGAGCGGTCACCGCGCCGTGGACCAGGGCGTCGGAGTTCGCGCACAGGCAGGCGAGCGGCAGGGCTACGCGCACTCGGACGAGATCACGGTGAAGAGTCTCGAGCTCGCGGCGGGCGCCGCGCGCGCGATCGCCGAGGGCTCGGGGCGCGCGCGGAAGGTCGCGCTGCGCGGACCCAAGCCGCCCGCGCTCGACCTCTACCCGCTGGCGCAAGCGCCGACCGACGTGCCGATCGAGGGCAAGGTGCGGCTGCTGCAGGAGATCGACGCCTACGCGCGCAGCCGCGACCCGCGCATCGCTCAGGTCATGGCGAGTCTCTCGTGCGAGCAGCGCCAGCTCATGATCGCGGCCAGCGACGGCACCTGGGTGACCGACGTGCAGCCGCTGGTGATCCTGCGCGTGCAGGTGATCGCCGCGCAGGGCGGCCGGCGCGAGACCGCGTCGCAGGGCGCGGGCGGGCGCTACTCACTCGAGCGGCTGCTCGATCCCGCAGCCTGGCGGGCGCAGGTCGACGAGGCCGTGCGGCTGGCGCTCGTGAACCTGGAGTCCGTGAGCTGCCCGGCGGGCAGCATGGACGTCGTGCTCGGCCCGGGCTGGCCGGGGATCCTGTTGCACGAGGCCGTGGGTCACGGGCTCGAGGGCGACTTCAACCGCAAGAAGACCTCGGCGTTCTCGGACAAGATCGGCCAGCGCGTGGCCGCGCCAGGAGTCACTGTGATCGACGACGGCACGATCGCGAGCCGCCGCGGGTCACTCAACGTGGACGACGAGGGCACGCCCACGGGTCACAACGTGCTGATCGAGGACGGCGTGCTGGTGGGCTACATGCAGGACCGGCTGAACGCCCGGCTCATGGGTATGAAGCCCACCGGGAACGGCCGCCGCGAGAGCTACCAGCACCTGCCCATGCCGCGCATGACCAACACCTTCATGCTCGCGGGCCAGGACGACCCCGAAGAGATCGTGCGCTCGGTGAAGTCGGGTCTGTACGCGGTGAGCTTCTCGGGCGGCCAGGTCGACATCACCAGCGGCAAGTTCGTGTTCTCGGCCAGCGAGGCCTACCGCATCGAGGACGGCAAGCTCGGCGCACCGGTGAAGGGCGCGACCTTGATCGGCAACGGCCCCGACGTGCTGACCCGAGTGACTCGTATCGGCAACGACCTGAAGCTCGACCCGGGCGTGGGCACCTGCGGCAAGGACGGGCAGGGCGTGCCGGTCGGCGTGGGCCAGCCCACGCTGCGCATCGACGGCATCACCGTCGGCGGTACGGAGGGCTAGTGGAGACCGCGCAGGACCTGGTGGGCTTCGCGCTCGAGAGAGCGCGCGCCGCGGGCGCCTTCCAGGCCGAAGTCACGCTCGCCTCGGGCGAGGCGTTCGAGACGCGCGTGCGCGGCGCCGAGATCGACTTCGTGAAGCAGTCGCGCGACAAGGGTCTGTCGGTGCGCGTGTTCGTGGGCGGGCGCGGCGGTCTCTCGAGTGCGGCGACGCGCACCTCGGACCTGGCGCGCGACGTGGTCGCGCGGACGGCCGCCGACGCCGTGGCGCTGGCGCGCGCCACGGTGCCCGACGCGTGCGCCGGGCTGCCCGACGGTGAGTTCGCGCGCGAAGTGCCCGACCTGGCGCTGTTCGACCCGACCGACCTGCCGTTCGACCCCGAGTCGCGCATCTCGGCCGCGCGCGCCATGGAGAGCGCCGCTCACGCGACCGACCCGCGCATCGGCGACTCGGAAGGCTCGAACGCCGGCTCGAGCTTCGGCGAGGTGGTCTACGGCAACAGCGCCGGCTTTCTGGGCGCCTACGGCTCGGCGCGCCACTCGATCGTGGCCGAGTCACTCGCGCGCGGTGACTCGGGCATGCAGCGCGACGCCTGGTTCAGCGCCTCGCGCCGCTGGCACGGGCTCGAGCCCGCCGATGCGGTGGGCCGGCGCGCGGCCGAGCGCGCGCTGCGCCGCCTGGGCGCCCGGCGCGTGCCCACCTGTGAGGTGCCCGTGATCTTCGACCCGGTCATGGCGCCCAGCCTGGTGCGCATGCTCGCGGGCTGCGCCAGCGGCTACGCGGTCTACCGCGGCACGAGCTTCCTCGCGGGCAAGCTCGGGCTGCGCGTGGCGAGCCCGGCGGTCACGATCACCGACGACCCGCTGATTCCCGGGGGCCTCGGCAGCAAGCCGTTCGACGGCGAAGGTCAGGTCACGCGGCGCAACGTGCTGGTCGAGCGCGGCCGGCTCGTGAGCTACGTGCTCGACACCTACTCGGCGCGCAAGCTCGGCATGCGCAGCACCGGCCAGGCGGTGCGGGGCGGCGGCGCCTCGACCACCAACCTGTGGCTCGAGCCGGGCACGAAGTCGCCCGAAGCGATCCTGGCCTCGACCCCGCGCGGGCTGTATGTGACCGAGCTCATCGGGCAGGGCTTCAACCCAGTCACGGGCGACTACTCGCGCGGCGCCGCGGGAATGTGGATCGAGAACGGCGAGCTCGCGTATCCTGTCGAGGAGATCACGATCGCGGGCAATCTCGCGCAGATGCTGCGCGACATCGACGCGGTGGGAGACGACCTGCTCTGGCTCGGCGCGACGGCCGCGCCGACCGTACGCATCGCCAAGATGACCGTCGCCGGCCAGTGAGAGGAGAATCACCATGACGACCCTGTACGACTTCCAGCAGAAGACGCTCGACGGCAAGGACCGGAAGCTCTCGGACTTCAAGGGCAAGGCCGTGCTGGTCGTGAACGTGGCCTCGAAGTGCGGACTCACTCCGCAGTACACCGGGCTGCAGAAGATCCACGACCAGTACTCCGCGCGCGGCTTCGCGGTGCTGGGCTTCCCCTGCAACCAGTTCGCGGGCCAGGAGCCGGGCAGCGCGCAGGAGATCGCCGAGTTCTGCGAGCGGAACTACGGAGTCACCTTCCCCATGTTCTCCAAGATCGACGTGAACGGCGCGAACCGCGCGCCGCTCTACCAGTGGCTCACCACGCAGCCCACACAGCCCGACGGCCCGGGCGACATCGTGTGGAACTTCGGCAAGTTCCTGGTGGACAAGAACGGCGCGGTGGTCGCGCGCTTCAACCCGCGCGTGGCCCCCGACGCACCCGAGCTCACGGCGGCGATCGAGAAGGCACTGGGCTGAGCGAGCGACCCGCAGGTCGAGCGCAACAATCTGACACAATGCCGGTCTCGGGAGGGCCGGCGATGGCGTCCGAAGAGTCGACCGCGGTCTATCACGGTCTCAAGATCGAGCGCGACGCGAAGGTCCCGCTGCGCGACGGGAGTCACCTGGTCGCGGACGTGTTCCGGCCCGACGGCGCAGGCAGGTTCCCGACCATCGTCACGCTGGGGCCGTACTCGAAGGACATCCACTTCCGGGACTGGAACAAGACCTACGACTACGCGCGCCTGCCCGAGCGCGGGCCCTACATGCACTGGGAGACGGTGAACCCCGAGTGGTGGGTGCCGCAGGGCTACGTGGTGATCCGCGTGGATGGCCGCGGCACGGGCAAGTCACCCGGCCGCATCCGGCGCTTGTCCGACGAGGAAGCGCGCGACTTCCACGACGCCGTCGAGTGGGCGGGCGCGCAGGAGTTCTCGAACGGGCGCGTCGCGGTCATGGGCATCTCCTACTTCGCGATGAATGCCTGGCGCGTGGCCGCGGCGCAGCCGCCGCAGCTCGCGGCGATCGTGCCCTGGGAGGGCGCGGTCGACACCTACCGCGACGCGGCGCGCCACGGCGGAATCTATTCGAACGGCTTCAACCGGCGCTGGGCGAGTCACGTGCGCGAGCACGAGACCGCAGGCGCCGCGCAGCCCGCGCCACAGCCGCCCGCCGGAGTCACTCCGCCCGAGCTGTTCACGCCCGCCGCGTACCACGTTCCCGACCTGTCGAAGATCCAGGTGCCGCTGCTCTCCGCCGGGAACTGGGGCGGCTTCGGGCTGCACCTGCGGGGGAACGTCGAAGGCTTCCTCGGCGCGGGCTCGGCGCACAAGCGCCTGCAGATCCACTGCGGCGATCACATCGAGCCGTTCTACTCGCTCGAGGGCCGACTCACGCAGAAGCGCTTCCTCGACTACTGGCTGTGCGGGATCGACACCGGAGTCACGCGCGAGCCGCCGATCAAGCTGGCGATCCGCACCACCAGCGAGCGCTGGCGCTGGCGCTACGAGGACGAGTGGCCGATCGCGCGCACGCGCTGGACGGAGTATCCGCTCGACGCGGCGCGCGGGCTGCTGAGCACCGTCGCGCCGGGCAGCCCTGCCACCACGAGCTACAGCGCCGAGCTGGGCGCGCCGCGCGAGGCTGCCCGGGCGCGCTTCACCAGCGCGCCGTTCGAGTCCGAGACCGAGTTCACCGGTCCGCTCGCCCTGCGCGTGTGGGTGTCTTCGTCGGCCGACGACGCCGACTTGTTCGTGATCCTGCGCAAGCTCGACCCGGCGGGGAACGAGGTCACGTTCCAGGGCTCGATCAACCCGGGCTTCCCGGTCGCCTGCGGCTGGCAGCGCGTGAGTCATCGCAAGCTCGACCCCGCGCGCTCCCAGCCCTGGCGCCCGTATCACACGCACGACGAGCTGGCGAAGGTCGCACCCGGCGAGATCGTGCCGGTCGAGGTCGAGATCTGGCCCACCAGCATCGTGCTCGAGCCGGGCGAGCGCCTGGTGCTCGAGCTCGCCGCCCACGACGAGCCGCGCATCGCGCCCTTCCTGCACGATGACCCGCGCGACCGCGTGCTGGCCCAAACGATCACGCTGCACACGGGCGGCCGCTTCGACTCACGGCTGCTCCTGCCATTGATTCCGGCGCGCTAGGTGGATTGGCCCGAGGACTTCCTGTGGGGCACGGGCGCCTCCTCGACTCAGTGCGAGGGCGCCGCACCGGCGTCCGACTGGTGGGACTGGGAGCGCGCAGGCCGCGCGCCGCCCTCCGGTGACGGGAACGGCTTCGCCACGCGCTATGCCGAGGACTTCGCGCTGCTGGCGGGGCTCGGGCTCACTCACCACCGGCTGTCACTCGAGTGGGCGCGGCTCGAGCCGGAGCCGGGCGTGCACGACCCGGCCGCGGTCGAGCACTATCGCCGGGTGCTCGCCGCCGCCCGGAACGCGGGCATCGTGCCCTGGGTGTGTCTGCACCACTTCACCCTGCCGCGCTGGTTCGCCGCGAGCGGGGGGTTCCTGGTCGAGCGCAATCGCACCGAGCACTGGCGCCGCCACGTCGACTTCGTGGCCGAGACGTTCGGCGACCTGGTGGGCGGCTGGCAGCCGGTGAACGAGTTCAACTTCTACCCGCTGGGCGCCTACCGCGGCGGCGGGCTGCCGCCGGGTCACGACGACCGCGACGAGTTCGCGCGCGTGACCGAGCAGATCCAGCTCGCGACCGCCGAGGCCGCGGCGCGCTTGCGCCGGACGGGTGCGACCGTGTCGTCGATCTTCGCGCTATCTGCGCTGGTGGCGCAGGACGATCTGCCCGCGACCCACGACAGACTCGAGCGCGCGCGCAAGAGCTCGTGGACGCCGGGGCTCGAGCTGTTCCGCGACGGCGTGCTGCGCGTGCCGGGGCGCGCGCCGGTCGAGCGCCCGGACCTGGCGGGCTGCTTCGACTGGATCGGCTTCTCCTACTACGCGGCGCTGGGGGTGCGCGAGGGGCGCATCGTGGCCCACCCGCCGGACGGCCCGCGCTCGCCGCTGGGCTACGCGATCTGGCCCGAGGGCCTGGGGCTCGTGCTGGACGAGCTGCACGAGATCGTCCCGGGCACGCCGCTGCTCGTGGCCGAGTACGGCATCGGCACCGACGACGACTCACAGCGCGCCCGGTATCTCGAGCGCGGCCTCGAGCTCACCCACGCCGCCATCGCGCGCGGCATCGACGTGCGCGGCTTCTTCCACTGGACCGCCGTCGACAACTACGAGTGGCTGCACGGCTACGACGTGGCCTTCGGGCTCTTCGACCGCGCGCGCCGGGTGCGTCCCAGCGCGCGCGTGCTCGAGCGCGAGGCTCGGCGGCGCTAGCCGAGAAACGCGAACGCGCGGCGCACGGCCTCGTGGCCACCGGTCTCGAGCACGTCGCCGTGAGTCAGCGTGACCCGGTCGAAGTCCCAGGCCAGGATGCGCTGCAGCGACTCACGCGCCTTCGCGCGGTCGCGGATGAACAGGTATCTCACCAGCCGGTGCGGCCCGAACCGGCGGTCGGCGCCCACCGCGCGGAAGAAGATCCGGCTCGCCCAGTTGCCCGCGCCGGCGGGCAGGTTGAAGACCAGGTCGGTGAACAGCACCGTGCGCGAAGCCGGGTGGAAGAAGACGACCTCGTTCATGATCGGCGCGCCGCGGAACACGTGCTGCTCGAGCTCCGAGCGCCAGAGCGGCGGCGCTTCGTCCGACAGCTCGGCCGCAAACTTCAGGTCGGGACGCTTCTCGGGCAGGCCGGGCGCCGCGAACAGCAGGGCGTCGGGGTAGCCGGTCGGATAGTCGCTGGCGAACAAGTGGTGGGCACGGCTGGGTGCGATCACGCCGCGCACCGGGCCCAGCGCATCGAGCTCCGCCCGCAGCTCGGGCCGTAGCCGCACGGGGGAGTGCAGGACGAGCCCGCCGTCCCGCAGCTGGATCACGCTCATGCGCAGCCCGAACTCGAAGGGTCCGTTGCGGAAGCTGCACTCGGCAACCCACAGCCCGGGCGCCAGCTTGCGAAGCGCGCTCGCCATGCCGCGATCATCGCACGGAAGAAAATCCTTGGCGACGTATCACGATGTGATACAGTGGCGCACATGGACTCCGAGAACGACCGAGACGACGAGCGGATCAACGATCGAGAGGAGCGGCGCCGGCGCCGCCGGAAGGAGAGGGTGTTGCACACGCGCGTTTCCGAGGAGCTCGACGAGGCGTTGCAGGACGCCGCCCGCCGCTTGCGGGTGCCCGTCTCGAACCTGGTGCGCAACGTGCTCGAAGACGTCTTCGACGCGGTCGAGGCCGTGACCGAGAACGTGGGCGAGCTGGTCGAAGACGTGGTCGAGGAGGCGCAGGACTTCGGCCGCCGCTTCGAGCGCCACTGGCGCCGCCGCACCGAGGGCGCGCGCGAGCGCATCGTGGAGATGGAGCGCGAGCCGCGCGCCGAGCGCCGGCCGCCCGAGCCGCCTGCGGCCCCGCGCCCACCCGAGCCAGCGCGCGCCGAGTCAGCGCGTGAGTTCGCCGACGTCAGCGCCTGGCAGCCCGTGGTGCTGAACGCCGCGCGCGAGTGCGGCGGCTGCGGCCGCGCGATGCGCCGCGGCGACCCGGCCTATCTGGGCATGGGAGTCAGCGGCGTGCCGCCGTTCCTGTGCGAGCCGTGTCTCGACCGCGAGGGCGACGCGCGCGCGTGACGGGCTAGGGCGCGGGTGCGGCGGGGCACATGCCCCCGGCGACGAGCTGTTGCGCTTCCAGCGGGACCTTCGCCACGGGCAGCGTCGCGCCCTTGGCCGTCCAGCCGCCCACCACGGTCATGAACGACTCGAAGAACATCGAGCCGTCGATCATCTCGCCGCCCAGCGTCTGGAAGGTCGCGCTCTTGAAGGCGCCCGTCTTCGGGTCGACCTTGATCAGGATGCGATGCGCGCCGTAGCCCTGGATCACGTCGCCGCCCGCATTCTTGAAGCTGAGATAGTTGTCCGCGGCGAGGACGTTCAGGTCGGCGAGCTTCATGCCCGAGAAGCTCTGCTCCATCCCGGTCGCCTCCCAGACGGGCTCCGCGCCCTGGCCGGTCTGGCACAGGAGCGGCGCGGCGTAGCGGCCGTACGGAAAGCTCGCGAGGTCGTCGGGCGTGGCCGACGGCACGTACACGAGCTGCATGTAGCAGGTGGCGCGCACCGAGCGCTTCGACCCCAGACCGGCGGCGTCGGCCTTGTACTCGTAGCCCGAGGCGCTGGCCGTGATCTTGAACCACTGGCAATTCGCCACGTCGTCCGGGACGACGACCTGCGCGCCCGCGGGCCGGCAGACCAGCAGGAAACCCGCCGACAGCAGCGCCAGAGACAGCTTCCGAGCCTTCACCATGGCTCACTCATCGGCAAGTCGGCCCGGCTTTCCGAGGGGCGGCGTCACGGCGGGGCGCCGGCCGGCGGGGGGTTCCCCGGCTCCGGTAAGATGGGGCGCAGCGGGAGGACGGGAGAGCGATGAAATTCGGGATTTTCTACGAGCACCAGCTGCCGCGGCCCTGGGGCCACGACAGCGAGCACCGGCTGATCCAGAACTCGCTCGAGCAGATCGAGCTGGCGGACCGCGTGGGCTACGACTACGCCTGGGAGGTCGAGCACCACTTCCT
>DATKAO010000083.1 GCA_035498015.1 Myxococcota bacterium | reverse complement strand
GCCGCCGACCAAGGTCGACCCGGTGAAGAACACGGCCATGCCGGTGGTGGTGATCGCGACGCGAATCGCCTCGTCCATGTCGTGCCCGCGTTTTCTCTCGTGGATGATGCGGTCCATGAGATACAGCCCGTAGTCGACGCCTACACCGACACCGAGCGCCTGCACCGGCAGCGTGTTCACGTCGAAGCCGATGTTCGCGAAGTACATGTAGGCCAGTGACACGAGCGTGGCGGTGCCCAGCGACAGGCACAACAGGAACGCCACCGCGAACGAGCGGTAGGTCACCACGATCACCAGGAAGATCGCGGTGAACGAGGCGATCAAGGTCGCGTTGTTGCTGCCCTCGACCTCGTCGTTGCTCGCGCCCAGCACGCCCATCAGGCCCGAGGCCAGCGCGAAGCTCGCGCCGTCGGCCCACTGGCCCGACTCACGCCGCGCGAAGTCGCCGCCCTGGTACTGCACCCACAGCTCGGGCAGCTCGTACAGCCCGCGGCGGCGCACCTGCGCGTGGATGCCCGCCTCGTCGCTCTTCCACTCCGAGTCGACGGTGTACCAGCGGCGGTCGAGCTGCGCGGACTTCTTCAGCGCGTAGGCGGTCACCAGGTCGAAGCCGGGCACCGTCGCGAGCTTCTTCAGGTCGGCGTCCGCGATCTTCCCCACGTTGTCGTAGCCGCTCTCGGCCAGGCTCTGCACCAGCTCCTTCGAGGTTCGCGGCAGGGTCAGGATGCGGTCGCGCGAGTCCTCGGGCGGCGGCTCGCGCCGGCCCGGCTGAGTCACTTCCTGCTTCTCGTACACGCCCTGGTCGTTGCGCGCGAGCACCACCAGCTCGGGGTTGCGCGGCGGGAGCAAGGGTCCGAGCCACCAGCGGATGCGCGCCTGCAGGTCGTGGCGCGGAGACTCGAGCCGGATGGCGTATTTCCCGGTGGGCCGGTCGAAGATGTACTCCTGTGCGCGCTGCACCGCGTTGTGGATCGTCTCGGCCTGGTGGTCCTTGTAGAAGATGCGGACCGTGGCGTTCTGCGCCTCCTGATCGCGATAGGGGTTCAGCACGCGCGGGTCGGGCGAGCCGGCCTCGTACAGATACAAGAGGCCGCCGACCTGGTCGGTCGAGTAGGGGATCGACGCCCAGCGCGGGTCACTGTTGTGGTAGGCGCGGTTGATCGCCTTGAGATAGTCGACCACCGAAACGGTGCCGCCGACCTTGGGGTCCTGCTCCATGTAGCGCTGGAAGGCCTCGATCTCGCGCATGGCGTCCGGCTTGTGCACGGCGCCCTGCTGCTCGGTCTCGACCACCACGGTCAGGTCGTCGGCGCCGTAGAACTTGCTGGCCACCACCTTGGCCGACTGGTTGAACTCGCTGTTCGGCCAGAGCACGGGCGTGCCGGGATGTGACTCGCCGACCTTCACGCGCGGCGCGACGAGCGCGCACAGCACCACGATCACGAGCCAGACGCCCACGATGCCGCGCTGCCAGGTCGGGTTGGTCGACACGTAGGCGATGCGCTTCAGCACGGCCATGATCGGGCCCGGGACGTAGTGACTCGTGTCCTTGGGCGCCGGGAAGTAGGCGATCATGAGCCGGTTGAGCAGCATCTCGGTGAAGATGATCGAGATCGACCAGAAGGCGCCGAAGATCGCCACCTTCTTCATGAGCGCGATCGAGGAGACACCGATCACGATGATGCCGATGGCGTCGGCCACGATGCCGAGGAAGCCCGGGATCAGGAGCTCGGCCATCGACAGCACGACGGCCTCTTCCTTGTTGCCGTTCAGGCGCTCGTACTCTTCGTAGAAACGCTCGACGAACTGCACCGAGTGACTGATCGCGCGCGCCGTGATCACCATGGGAATCACGAGCACCAGCGGCTCGATCTGGTAGCCCATGAGTGCCGTGAAGCCCAGGCCCCAGATCGTGCAGCAGACCGCGCCCGAGAACGGCATGAACACGCCGTACCAGCGCCGGAAGTAGACGTACATCAGCACCAAGAGGATGCCGAGTGACAGCCCGAGGATCAGCACGATCTGCCACTTGTAGTAGAAGGTCCAGCCGACCAGGATCGGCTGGCCGGTGAGATGCACCGTGACCAGGCCGTCGGCCTCGAGCTCCTTCTTCAGGTTGTGGATCTCGTTGAAGATCTTCTGGTAGTCGAGCCGGCTCTCCAGGAAGCCGGCAGTCACCATCGCGGCCGTGTCGTCGATCGACACGAAGCGGCCGTAGACCTGTTTGTTCTGGTGGATGCGATCGGGCAGCCCCGCGAGCACCGCCTTGGGCAGCAGCGTGCCGTCGGGGCCGATCAGGTTCTCGCCGTTCAGCTGGTAGGTGTCGGGCAGCTCGCCCAGGCGCAGCTGCAGGAACTCGAGCTCCGCGTTCTCGCGCCGCACCTCGGCCAGCTGGGCCGCGGCCTTGTAGTCACCGCCGGTGGCGGCCTTGGTCAGGTCGGAGTCGGTCTTCAGCTGCTCCTCGAGCACGCCCTTGCGGGTCTTGATGAACTCCTTGAAAGCGCCCAGCTCGCCCGGTGGTGTCTCGTTGCGCGCCTTGGCGCGCTGGACCGTGCGGCGCGTGAAGAACTGCGCTTCGAGCAGCGCGATCGGCTCCTCGCCGACCACCTGAGTCGAGCGGATGATGCCCGACTGGTCGATGCCGGTGTCTCGCACGGTGACTGCGGTCATCGACACGACCTGCCCGTGGTCGACGCCCTCGACCTTGTCGATCTGGTCGGTGAACGCGTAGATCTTCTCGAGCACGCGCTCGTCGTAGATCGTGCCCGACTTGGCGACGATCGCCGCGTACACCACGTTCGCGCTGCCGAACTGCCGGTTGTACTTCTCGTAGATCTGGATGAAGGGGTGATTGCGCGGGAGCAGGTCGATGAACTGACTGAACACCTGCAGCTGGAGCGCGTTATAGGCGAAGAAGATCGTCGCGCCGCCGATCAAGATGAGATTGACCAGACGGTGGCGGATGAAGAAGCGCGAGAAGCGGAGCATCAGCGCGTCCATGGATTCCCTCTTTCCCCTGCTCGCGACCGGGGGTCGCGGTGTGCGCAGATTACGCGAACCGAGGGGGTTGCTGCAGGGCCGAGCGACCGGCTCTCATTCGAAGCGGTTGCGGAGGTCCGCCGGGAGGACCGGACAGGCATCGGCGGGCCGCGCGAACATGCGATAGCGCATGCGCGCGATCCAGTCGTAGCCGCGGTCGAGCAGGCCCATTGGTACGACTCCCGCGGCCGCCGCCAGCGCGCGCCAGAGACCGCCCAGGCGAAACCCGGTCTCGCGCAATGCCGCGCTGCGCGTGAAGATGCGGCCATCGGGCGTGACCAGCACCAGGCTGTCGGGCAGCGCCGCGCGCGCAGCCGGCGGCACGAGCCGGTGGAACGCGTCTCCTCCGAGCGGCGCGTAGCGGAAGCCGCAGCCGGCGCGATCCTCGGCGAGCACGAAGCGCACCGCTCGGTGACAAAGTCCACAGCTGCCGTCGTAGAGGAGCGTGGCCGGTGACGCGTCGCGTCGCGGCGCGAGCCAGGCCGGATCGAAAGTGATCCCGTGCAACGCGAGCAGGCCCGGCGAGATCTCCGGGAGGCCGAAGAGCGCGACGACCAGCCCCGCGAGCCAGACATACGGCCGGATGCGCGCGGAGAGCGCGAGCAGCGGGAACGCGAGAGCGACGGCGCCAAAGCGCCCATAGCCGGAGTAGGCGTATGTCGCCGCCAGGACCAGCCAGAGCCCCGTGAAGAGCAATGGCGGCAGCGACCAGTCACCGCGTGGATCCGTACGCCCGCAGGCGGCGAGCGAGCCGTACGGCTGGCCCGGGACGAGCAGCGGCACGAGCAGGGGCGCGACCACCAAGAGGGGCGGCTCACGCGTGACGCACACGACCGAGAGCAAGCCCGCTGCCGCGAGCCGGCCGGCGAGGCCCGCGGCGAGACACGCTGCCAGAGCGGCGGCGAGCGCGAAGAGCGCGCTCGATCCCCACAGCTCCGCGCCGGCCAGGAGGCCCGCGAAGTGGACCGCCAGCGCCACGCCGAACGCGGCGCGCCAGACACTGTACTGTCCGCCCGTCCAGCCGTTGGCGAGCGTCACGGCTCCCCAGCGCCGAGCTGATCTTTGCCGTTGTAGCGGTTCATCGCGCTCTCGAAGCCTTCGCGCAGCGAGACTTCGAGCGCCTCGACCGCCAGGTCGATCGTCGCCGAGAGCCGCGCGCGCTCGTCGGGGTGCACCTTGGACAGCAAGTGACCCGTGGCTTCGCGGCCGTCGCGCGGCCGGCCGATGCCGATGCGCAGGCGCGGGAAGTCACTCGAGCCCAGCGCGTCGATGATCGAGCGCAGCCCGTTGTGACCGCCGTGTCCCCCGAACTTGCGCAGCCTGAGCTTGCCCGCGGGGATGTCCATCTCGTCGAACACGACCAGGACGTCGCTGACTTCGATCGGCAGATAGCGGCGCGCCTCGCCGACCGACTCACCCGACAGGTTCATGAAGGTCTGCGGCTTGAGCACGGCGACGTCTTCGCCCAGCACCTTGCCGCGCGCGAACTCGCCCGAGAACCTGGGCGCGAAGGCGGGCAGGCGGTGCTTCCTGGCGAAGCGGTCGATCGCCACGAACCCCGCGTTGTGCGGGGTCTCTTCGTAGCGGGCGCCCGGATTGCCGAGCCCGACGAACAGCCGCATGGCGCGCGGCCCGGGCTACTCCTCGGCCTTGTCTGCCGTGGCGGCAGCCGCGGGCGCGCCTTCCGCACCCTCGGCCGGGGCCGCGGCCTCGCCCTCGGCCGGCAGGGCGGCGGGCGCGACCTCTTCCTCGAGGCGCGGCGCGACGACGTGCACGACCGTGGCGTCGGCTTCGATCTTCGACACGACGTCCAGCGGGAGCTGGATGTCGCGCACGTGGATCGCGTCGCCGATGCCGAGGTTGGAGATGTCGACGTCGAGGCTCTCGGGGATCGAGAGCGGCATGCACGAGACTTCGAGCGTGCGCAGCAGGGGCTCGAGCACGCCGCCGTCGAACTGCACGCCGCGCGGGGTGCCGACGAAGTGGAGCGGCACCTCGACGTCGAGGCGCGCCTGCAGGTTCACGGCGTACAGGTCGAAGTGCACGTGCCGGCGCGACAGCGGGTCGCGCTGCACTTCCTTGAGCAGTACCGGCTTGCCCTCGACCGCGCGCACGCCCTGCAGGTCGACCAGCGCGTTGGCGCCGCCGCGCAGCACGCGGGCGAGCGCGAGTGAGTCGGCGGTGACCGCCGTGGGCTCGATGCCGCTGCCGTACACGATGCCGGGCACGCGGCCCTGCGCGCGCAGCTTGCGCGTCGCGCTCTTGCCGCGGCCTTCGCGTGCGGAGATCTCCAACTTCAAGCGTTCCATTTCCGAATGACTCCTGATGAATCTCAGACGAACAAAGAGCTCACGGACTCTTCATTGTGAATGCGCCGGATCGCCTCGCCGAGCAGGTGCGCGACGCTGGTGACCACGAACTTGTCGCTGTGGTCGACCGTCGGCGACAGCGGAATGGTGTCGGTGGTGATGAAGCGCTCGATGCAGGACTCCTCGATGCGCTTCACCGCCGAGCCCGCGAGCACGGGGTGCGTGATGGCCGCGAGCACGCGCCGGGCGCCCGCGGCGCGCAGCGCCTCGGCGGTCTGCACCAGCGAGCCGCCGGTCGAGACGATGTCGTCGACGATCACCGCGGTCTGGTCGGCCACGTCGCCGACGATGCGAGTCACTTCGGCGACGTCCTTCTTCTCGCGCCGCTTGTCGCCGATCGCGATCGTGGCGTCGAGCCGCTTGGCGAACGCGCGCGCGCGCTCCACGCCGCCGGCGTCGGGCGACACCACGACGATCTCCTCGCGCGGAGGCACCAGCGCCCGGATCTGCTGCAACAGCACGGGCATGGCGTAGATGTTGTCGACCGGGATGTTGAAGAAGCCCTGGATCTGCCCGGCGTGCAGGTCCAGACACAGCACGCGCTCGGCGCCCGCGGTCGAGATCAGGTCGGCCACCAGCTTGGCGGTGATCGGCGTGCGCGGCTTCACCTTGCGGTCCTGGCGCGCGTAGCCGTAGTAGGGAATCACCGCGGTGACCCGGCGCGCGGACGAGCGACGAAGCGCGTCCAGCAGGATCAGGAGCTCCATCAGGTGCGTGTTGGCCGGCGCGCAGGTCGACTGGATCACGAACACGTCCATGCCGCGCACGTTCTCGCCGATGTCGACCGAGGTCTCGCCGTCGGCGAAGTTGCCCACCTCGGCGCGGCCGGCCTCGATGTCGAGATGCTCGCAGATCGCCGCCACGAGCTCGGGACACGAGTTTCCGGTGAAGATCTTCGTGATGTTCGTGGTCATCTGGCTCTCCGGGTCGGCGCTGACTTGGTTGGGGCGGCAGGATTCGAACCTGCGAATGGCGGGTCCAAAGCCCGCTGCCTTACCACTTGGCGACGCCCCATCCCCAGTGACGGGAGTCGCTGCCGGGCGAACTCGTGGCGATCGTCCTCGCTCCCGCCGGTACCTCGACTGTCTCCGCGGCGCGTCGCGCCGCACTTGGGTCCTCGAACCGTCCGAACACCGTCGGTCCGCTGCCGCTCATGCCCGTCGCGAGCGCACCCGCGCGCTCCAGCGCGCGCCGTGCCGCCGGAATCTCGGGGTGGCGCTTTGCGCTCACGGTCTCGAGGTCGTTTCGCGGAGGCGAGAGCAGGCCATGGGGCCGAAGAAGCGCGGCAATGCTAGACGGGTCCCGGGGGAGCGTCAATTCGCGCGCCGCCTCGGTGTAGGCCCACGCCGTGGAGACCGGGAACGGGAACGCCACCAGCACCCAGTGCATCTCGGGCACGCCCGACAGCGCCTCGAGTTTCTCGCCGACCCCCCGCCCGAGCGCGGGCTTGGGGTCGAGAAAGAAGGGCACGTCGGCGCCCAGCTCCAGCGCCAGCTTGGCGCGCTCGTCGCGCGGCAGCTCCCGGCCCGCCAGGGCCTCGAGCCCGAGCAGCGTGGCGGCCGCGTCCGAAGACCCGCCGCCCAGGCCGGCCGCGATCGGGATGTGCTTCTCGAGCGTGAGCGCGAGGTCGGGCGCGAGGCCCAGCGCCGTGCAGCCGCGCTCGGCCGCGCGCACCACCAGGTTGCCCCGGTCGGTCGGGAGCTCGGGCGCGCCGGGGATCTCGAGCCGCAGCCCGGACCCGGACAGGCCCTTCGCCAGAGTGAGTCGGTCGAACAGGCGCAGCGGCACGAAGCAGGTCTCGATCTCGTGGTAGCCGTCGGCGCGGCGCCGCAGCACCTCGAGCCCGAGGTTCAGCTTGGCCGGGGCCTGGACCTCGATCATGCGCCCGATTTCTTGCGGGCTTCCACGAAGCGCATGCGCAGGTCGTGCAGCACCCCGTCGAGCAGGCGCGACTCACTCTCTTCGAGGTTGCCGCGCGTCTTGTCGCGCAGGATCTCGAGGATGTCGATCGTCTGGCGCGCAAGCGGCAGGTTCACTTCGGGCGCGGCGCCCTCGTGCGGCTCGGGCGGCACGCCCAGGTGCAGGAGCGCCGAGGTCGAGAGCGAGAGCACCAGCGTGGCGAAGCTCATCTCCGGCAGCGCGTCGCCCTCGGACTCGCCCATCTGGAAGCCGCGCGGTCCGCCCTGCTCACGCGCCATGGGCCGACTCCGCGGGCCGCGTCGGGTCGACGCCGGTCTCCTCGAGCTCGCGCAGCAGCCGGCGTCCCGCGAGCACGCGCTGCAGCGCGGTGTAAGTCGCGCAGGCGGCGATCACGAACACCGCAGTCATGACGAACGTGGTGAGCGCACCGACGATCAGCACCAGGAAGCGCTCGGCGCGCTCCATGAACCCGACCTTGAGTGAGTGGAGCCGGCGCTCGGCCGACGCGCGCGTGTAGCTGGTCATGACCGAGGCCGTGATCGCCCACAGCACGAGCGCCGCGCCGCCCACGTTGGCCTCGCGCACGCACGCCAGCACGATGCCGCCGAAGACCAAGAGATCGGACAGCCGGTCGATCGAAGAGTCGAAGAACGCGCCCGCGGCCGACGAGACACCCTGCTGGCGGGCCACCACGCCGTCGGTCAGGTCACAGAAGCCCGCGACCATGAGCAGGAGCCCGGCGAGGAACGAGCGCTCCTCGGCGAACGCCCAGGCCGCGAGCAGCGACACACCCGCGCCCGCCAGGGTGAGTGTGTCGGGCGCGATGCGCAGCCCGCGCACGAACGGAAACAGCCGCGAGACGAACGCGTCGAGCTCGGACGGTGCGAAGCGCTCCTTGATCAACGCGGGCCCTCCCCGACAATCGCGCGGGCACCCGCGCTCTAGAGATCGTTCTCCGACACGGGGATCACGGCGCGCGGGGCGGGGCGCAGCGGGCCTTCCTTGATGAAGCGCTCGATGCGCCGCGTCCGAAGGTCGTGCTCGCTGATCAGGTCGGCCTTCAGCTTCTCGAGGTCTTCCGCGCTCGGGGCCGCGGCCACGTTGGCCGCGAGATCGGGCAGCGACTCGAGGTCGGCCGCGAGGGCCGAGCCCTTCGCCTTGCGCTGCGAGCGTTCCACCAGCCGGATGTCCGGCACCTTCTTGGCTGCCATGTGTTCTCCCGTGAGAGGCCGGCGCGGCTTCTCGTTTGACAGCGCGCCGGCTCCCCTCTACTCTGCGAAATCCTTGAAAAAACAGCTACTTACGCGAGTCGTTCGAGATCCGCGCAGGCGCGGCGCGAGTGCGCTCCGCGGCGGCGCGGCCCTGACGATCGCCCTTCTTTGCGCCTGCGCAACTGCGCCGCCCAAGGAGGAAGAAGAGCTGCCGTCGGCGGAATCCTACTACCAGCACGGCATCGAGACACTCGCCGGCAAGCGCTCGTTCGTGTTCTTCCACGACGTGGACTACCCCAAGGCCATCGAGTTCTTCCAGGAAGTCATCGACAACTACCCCTACAGCGACTACGCGATCCTGGCGGAGCTGCAGATCGGCGACATCCACTTCGAGCGCAAGGAGTACGAGGAGGCGTCGAGCTACTACCACGATTTCGTGGAGCTCCACCCCAACCACCCGAAGGTCTCGTATGCGCTCTACCGCAACGGCCTGTGCTCGTACAACCAGATGCGCGCGAGTGACCGCGACCAGGCGCCGACGCGCGAGGCGGTCGCGCAGTTCAAGGCCTTGATCGAGCGCTACCCCAGCTCCGAGATGGCGCCCGACGCCAAGAAGCGCCTGCGCGAGTGCGAAGAGCGCCTCGCGGCCCAGGACATCCAGATCGCCGACTACTACTACTCGCAGCACGCCTGGTACGCGGCCGCCCGCCGCTACCGCATTGCGCTGAAGGACTTCCCAGACCACGAGGACCGCCCGCGCACGCTGGTGCGCCTGGGCTTCTGCCTGTCGCGGCTGCACCAGTATCTCGAGGCCGAATCGGTGCTGCGGCGCGCGCTCGAGCTGGGCGCGCAGGACGAGCTGCGCGACGACGCGCTGGCCGAGCTCGAAGTGATCGCGCGGCAGCCAGTCTACGGGCCGCGGCCGCTCGCGAAGTCGTGCGTGACCGACCCGAACGCGTCGTGTCCCGAGGCGACGCCATGACTAGGTCTCATTAACTACGTTCGCCTGCGGCTCACTGCGCGCTCCTGCGGAGCTTGCGGCCTCGCTCAGGGCGGCCTTCGCTCGGCCTCGCTCTTTCGAGCTGGTTGCTCGCGAAGATCGGGAGGGGCTTCGGGCTCGGCACCACTCACTGTGTGAAGAGTGAGTCGAACTCTGCGGGGCTGATGCCGTAGGGCGCGACCTCGGCGAGCACCAGGTTGCGGAAGCGCGGCTGCTGCTCGGGGGTGAGCGCTCGTGCGCCCACGTCGAGCAGCGCGCCGAGCTGCTCGCGGTAGCGGCGCGCGTCGGTGTACTTCGCGTCCGTCTCCAGGAGCCTCGCGATCTCGGCGCTGGTGACCTCCTGGCCGTGGCGGGCACGGCGCAGGGCGTCGATCGGCTGCTGGAAGGCCGCGCGGATTGCGGGCGTCTGACTTGGTGCGTCGATCACGCCGCTCTCGGGATCGCGCCGCAGGTCGGGGCGGAACACCTGGCGGTAGAGCGCGACCGCGTTCTCGGCCGCGGCGCTGCGCACGCGGACGTCCGCGGGCGTGAGCGGCTCGCCGGGGCGCGCACCGACGGGTGGCAGGTGCTCGGCCTCCATGGGCTTGCCCGTCGTGCCCGGGTTCTCGACCGAGCGGCGGTCCAGGTAGGCGACCAGCTCTTCGGCCCACAGCGGCCGTGACTCGAGCGCGGCGGCCAGCGCCATGGGATCGGCCGCGGGCCGGGTCTGCGGCGCGGCGGGCAGCGCCTCCGGAATGTCGCGCGCGTAGTCGAAGATCGCCGCGCCGGTGATGGTCGGGAAGATCCCGCCCACGAGATCGTCCGACGTGAGCGGCCGGCCGGCGGCGTTCAGCCCGCGCACGATCACGTTGTCACTGGGCACGTTCTGCGAGATCTCGCTGCGCGTCGGCACGGCGAAGGTGGCGCCGCCGCCGCCCGCGACGGCCGGCTTGGCCGTGGTGCTGATGGAGTTCGCCGCGACCGTCGAGCCACCGTGCACCGAGAGCTTGCTCGAGGTCATCTGGATCTTGAGCGCCGCCGTGTCCGCGAGCACGATGCCCTCGGCGGCGGTGACTTGCAGGTTCCCGTTCACGATCATGCGCTGGCCGGAAGCCACCGAGACGTCGCCCTTGGTCGCGCGCAGCACGAGGTCGCCGCTGGTCTCGTCGCCCGTGCGCGAGAGGCTCGCCAGCCCCTGCTGCGCGCCCGTGGCACCGTTGCCCAGCGCAATGCTCGCGGCTTCGATCGTCTGCACGTCGCTGTCTTCGACGAAGCGCACGCCCTGGTTGCCGCCGACCGCGAAGGCTCCGGTCGTCGCGACGTCGTCGCCGAGCACGACCGCGCCCTTCGTGACCACCGAGAGGTCACCCGCGCCTTGGATCTCACCGTCGAAGGTCACGTCTTGCTGGCCGGTGATCGCGGTCTTGGCGGTGATCTCGCTCTTGCCGTCGACCTCGAGCTGCGAGACCGCGAAGTCACCCGACAGCTTGACCGCCGACGGGTCCGGCTGGTCCGGCGTGCCGCGCGGGCCTTCGCCGCGCAGGGTCACCGGGCCGCTCGCGCTCTGGATGCCGCCGACCGTGAGCGTGCCGCCCGTGCCGTCCGCCTTGCGCAGCGCCTGGAAGGTGTAGCTCGACTGACCCGTGAGCTTGGCCTGGCCGCTCAGGGTCACGTCGCCGAAGGCGAGGATGTCGCCGCCGATGTCGTAGGTTCCCGTGCCGGGGCTGGCGTTGCCCGGCGCGGCGTTCGGATCGGCCGCGGTCGCGGCGTTCACGATCACGCTGCCGTCGAGCGTCGCGATCGCGACCGCGCGGCCCGGGAAGTTGGGGAGCGGGGTCGTGTCGATCACCACGCCGGAGTTCGGGTCGCCGAAGGGCACCTGGCCGCCGAGCGCGAGGTCGCCGTGCGCCTTGACGAGCGAAGAGGTGAAGTGCAGCGTCCCGCCGCCGTCGCCGAACGACTGACTCCCATCGCCGAGCGAGATGTGGTCCGAGTCGAACGTCAGGTCGCCGCCTTGTGACTTCACGTTCGTGAGACCCGTCATGAACAGCGTGCCGTCCGCGCGCAGGGTCTGACTCGTCGCGCCCGTGAAGGCCGATGAGCCCAGGACGGCCGCGTCGCCGTGGACCGTGAGATCACCCGACATCGAGAGCGCCTGCTGGAACTGCAGGTCGGGATCGAACGAGCCGGTCAGGAGGCTGCCGTCGATTTCCGTGCTGCCGCCGGTGGTGGCCAGGGCCGTGGTCGTGCCGAGCGTGAGACCCGTGACGGACAGGTCACCGTGCACCTGGATCGGAACCGCGCCCACGTTCGCGGCGAGCGTGAGATTGGTGCCGCCGAGATCCTCGGCCTGGGCCGCGCTGAGCTCGATCGAGCCGTCGTGCGAGATCAGGCCGTAGGCGAGATGGCCGCCGTTGGTGTTGCCGTTGCCGGCGAACACGGCGCTCGACGGGATGGCCGTGCCGGTCGCCCCGCCGAAGCCCCGGTCCTGCTCGAGCGAGATGCCGCTCACTGCGCTCGCGCCGTCGACGCCGTGGAACGTGAACGCGTCCACGTTCACCATGCCGTTCGGATCGCCGCCCTGACCGTCGCTCGCGGCCAGGCGGATGGTGTTGCCGTTCAGCGCCGTCGCCTGACTCGCGGACGGCTGCAGCGTGCCGCCGCGCTGTTCGAGGTCGATGTTGCCCGCCGTCACGCTGCCGTCGAGCTGCAGGCCGTTCGCGGTGTAGGCGATGATGCTGAGCGAGGTGGCGTTCGGGTCGACGTTCGGATCCGACAGCGGCGTGACGTCGCCCGTGAGATGCACGGTGCCGCCGTGGATGTTGTTGCCGCCGGCAGTCACGTCGGTGTCGACCTTCAGGCGCACCGGGCCGGTCAGAGTCACTGCACCGGGGGTGCCGCGGTCCGGCGGCCGGGTCGACACGACGGTCGTCGCGGTCGAAACCACGCCGTTCAGCCCGCCGTCGGCGAGTATGTCGCCGCCCAGCAGGATCCCGCCCAGCGCCTCGAGCTCGATCGAGCCGCCTGCGCCGCCGGTCGTGCCGGTCGGGCGGTCGGTGCTGGGGTTCCCGCCCGCGCCGCCGGAAGCGTTCAGCTTGCCCACGGTGATGGTCGCGGCCGGGTCACCGCCGTTGGCGACCGGATCCACCTGGATCGTGATCGAGCCGGCGCCGCCGCCGTTCGTCGCGTCGCTGCCGCGCGCGGCCGCCGTGCCGGAGGCTCCGGTCGAGTCGACCGCCGCGACGCTGATGTTCCCCGCCGAAGTCACGTTGACGTTACCGCCGACCACGTCGTGACCCGAGTCGGTCGTGACTCCCGCCCAGCTCTGGAGCTCGCCAGCGGTCACCGAGTCGTGGCCGCGGATGTCGATGGCGCCGCCGAGGTGGGCCGTCTCCACGCCCGCCACGGTGAGCGCCTTGCCTGCCTGGAGATCGATGTCGCCGTTGTTCTGGCGCGTCATGGCGTCGTCGACGACCAGGTTGCCGCCGGCGTGGATGTTCTGGGTGGCGACCGTGGCGGCGCTCGACAGCGTGACCGCGCCGTGCAGCCCGACGTCGCCCGCGGCGAAGACGCTGCCGTCGAGGTTGATCGTGCCAGTGGCGTCGAGAGAGGCGAGGTTGAAGTCACCGCCCTTCAGCTCGACGCCGGTCTTGCCGGCCACGATCAGCCCGAAGCCCGACAGCGCGTTCGGATCGGAGAGCTTCACCGACTGGCCGGTCGACTGCAGCGTGAGCAGCAGGTCCGGAGCGAGGTTCGAGAACTGGTTCGCGAAGTCGGGCAGCTCGGTGATCCCCGAGCTCTGCACGAGCGTGAAGTCGGTGAGCGGTGAGCTCGGCGAGACCCCGGCGAAGCGCGCCCCGGTGTCGAACACGACCTTGCCGCCGCCCGTCGAGCCGTTGCCCGCGACCAGCGAGATCTCGCTCGAGGTGAGCTGCGACCCGATCGTGAGCGTGCCCGTGCCGTCGTTCGCGCCCGCGTGCAGCACGATCGAGCCGCCCGGCGCGGTGCTGATGGTCTGGGTCACGTCGAGATCGCCGTTGGTCGTGGCCGAGAGCGCACCGAGCTGGATCGGGGCGGTGCCCAGGTCCACGGCCTTCGTGCCCAAGAGCGTGAGCTTCGTGCTCGGGGCGAACTGCGCCGGGTTGGCGAGCGTGACGGTGCCGTCGAGTGACTCGAGCGCGAGATCGAGCGCGTAGGTCGACGGGTCGCTGGGCGTGCCGAAGATGTTCGGGACCGAGGCGCTCGAGAAGTCCGAGTCCTGGGTCAGGGTGACCTGCTTGGCGGCGTCGCCGTTCGAGGCGCGCAGCGCGCCGCCGGCGAAGGTGATCACGCCCTTGGTCGAGCCGCCCTCGCCGTCGCTGGCCGCGAGCGAGATCGAGTCGGAGCGCAGCGTCGACTCCAGCGTGATTCCCTCGCCCTTGCCGTCGGTGCCGGAGTTGATCGCGATCGAGGTTGCGGCGTCGACGTCGAAGTTCACGTCGATCGCGTGCTGGACGCTGAGCGCGAGCGAGCCGACGCTGAAGTCGGGGCCGTCCACGAGCTCGGTGGCGGCGAAGTCGGTGCCCACGATCTTGACGTCGGCGCCCTGCATGCCGGCGCGCGCGTTCGCGTCGAGAGTCACTCCGCCGCGCGACGAGGTGAGCCCTAGCGTCTGCCCTTGGAGGGTGGGGCCGAAGCGGCCGGCGGTGAACAGGCCCGCGGTCGTGGTCGGGTCGATCGGCGCGTCCTGCGTGAACTGGAAGGTCGGCGGCCGGCCGGCCACGGTCGGATCGGGAATGCCCGTCAGGAAGTGGATGTTCGGGTCGATCGACAGCGCGGCGGTCGCGCTCTTCGGGTCTGCGATGTCGGTCGCGCTGACCAGGGTCTGGTTGCTGGAGACCTGGATCGTCTCGCCGCCCGTGCGCCATTGGCCGGTGCCGGGCGTGTTGAAGGCCACGATGACTCCCGCGGGCGCGACGATGTCGCCGTGGGAGATCACGTCGCCGCCGCGGCTGCTGACGGTGAGTGACTCGATGCCACCGACCATCGAGCCGATCTCGGTCTGGCCGCTCGAGCCGATGGTGACGCCCGTGAGGAACGGCAGCTCGGTGCCGGTGTTCGGGTCCGTGTGACTGCCGCCGTGCGTCGGGCCGGTGACGGTCACGTTTCCGCCCAGGAGCGAGACCGTGTCCGCGGCCAGCTCGAGCTCCCCGTTGACCTGGATCGTGCGGTCGCGCTCGCCGTTGGGGCTGCCCGCGGGCGTGGACTGCGCGCTGAGGTTGCCGCCGAGCACGATCTTGGGCGCCGTGAGCGTGATCGCGCCGCGCTCCGCGGCGCCGTTCACGGGCGCGTCGCCGCCGCCCGTCTGCACGCTGCCGACCGTGAGCGTGTCGCCGGCGTTGATCGTCACGCTGCCGCCCGACTCGTCGGGAGTCACCTTGCTGGCATTCGACTCGCCGCTGGCATCGATCGCGCCGCGGATGGTGACCGGCCCGTTCGCGTTCACCACGACGTCGCCGCCCGGGACCTTCTTGTCCTTCTCGTTGGCGCGCGCGCCGAAGCTGTTGATCGCGTTCAGCGTCACGCTGTGGGTCTGCTGCACGCCCTGGTCGTCGGTGAAGCCGATCGCGATGTGTGACTGGACGCCGCCCGAGCTCTGCACCGTGCCGGAGTTCAGGCTGCCGGTCTGGTCGTTGAAGGAGCCGATCTCGACGTCCTGGCCCTCGATGCGCAGGCCGCCGCCGTTGCTGGTCACGATGTCGCCCGCCACGTCGATCTTGCCCAGGTGCGCGGAGAGCAGGACGTCGTTGGCCGGGTCGGTCGGGTTCTTCTTGGCGCCGGGCCGGGTGGTGAAGAACAGGTTGGTGGAGGCATCGATGCCGCCGGTTCCGGTCGCGACGATGTCGCCGTCGCTGAAGGTGGTGACCGAGTTCAAGAGCAGGTGCTCGACCGTGAGCGGGTCGGTGCCGAGCAGGCGGATCGCGCGGCCCTGCAGGTCGAGGTCCGTGCCGTTGACCACGGTCTTGTCGTCGACCACGACGTTGCCGCCGATCGAGTCGAGCTGGAGGTTCGTGACTCCCCGGTTCGCGCCGATGTCGAGGCCCTTCAGGTTCGAGGTGTTGAGCTGCCCCTGCTGAGTCACGCTCACGACCGCGGGCCCGTTGTCGGCGCTGCCCGTGGGGTCGTTGTCCCCGCGGAAGGCGAGGCCCTTGCCGATCGTCACGTTGCCTTTGGCGTCGGTCGCCGTGAGGTTCACGGTGTCGGCGTTCACCGTCTGGGTCCCGCCGGGGGTGCCGTGCAGCTCGCCGGGCTTGGCGCCGGCGAAGGTCGCGTCGAGCGTGTGGGTGTGGATCTGCCCGCCGAGCGCCACGTCGCCGCCGTTGTCGGCCTGGAGGGCGACGCGCCGCGCCTCGATCGCGCCGGTGTTGAAGATCGCCTGGCCGTACAGGTCGGCGGCGCCGAGCGTGATCTTGCCGACGCCGTTCGGGTCGTGGGAGCTGCCGGCGTCGAGCGTGCCGGTGTTGCTGACTCCGGTCTTGGTCGGGTCGAGCGCCTTCGCGCCGCCCTCGACCCGCAGCAGCAGGCCCTGGTTCGAGCCGTCGCGGCCGATGAACACGTCGTGACCCGCGGCGATCACGATCCAGCCGCCCTGGGCAGTCACTTGACCGCCGTTGGTCACCTGGCCGCCGACCATGCTCACGGCGTTGGCGATCACCTGGCCGGTGTTGTCGACCGAGCCGGTCATCGTCTTGTACTTGTCGTCGCCGTCCGTGCCCAGGCGCACGTTGCGGCCGCCGGCCAGCACGGCCTCGCCGCCGGTGACCGTTCCCGCGTTCTTCACGTCGCCGCCGACCATGCGCACCTGGCTGCCGGAGATCGTGCCGCCGTTCTGGTTCTCGACCGTGCCGGCGCCGCCGGAGAAGCGATCGCCGTCGTCGAGGTGCGACAGGTGGCGCCCTGCGTTCAGCGTGACCGAGCCGGGGTCGGCGGTGTTGGGATCGATCGGGACGTCGGTCGCGGTGAGCGTGCCCGAGTTCGTGACTGCGCTGCCCGCGAGGTCGACCTGGTGACCGGTGATCGTCCCCGAGTTGTCGACCGAGTCGTCGCGCGCCGGCACGCGATCGATGCCGTTGGGGCGGATCAACACGTTGCCGCCCGAGACCAGCACGACCGTGCCGCCGGTGCCCGCGTCGATCGTGCCCGGGTTGGACACGTTCTTGCCCGCCAGCGCGACCGAGCCTGCCGTGATCTTGCCCGCGTTCTCGACCGGGCCCGAGAGGCCGGTGAAGTGGTCGCGGCCGGCGCTGAAGTCGTCGTCCGACAGGTTGCCCGCGGCGGCTTGCAGCGCGGTCACGTTCACCTGCGCGCCCGCCCCGAAGAACACGCCCGCGGGATTCACGAGATACACGTGGATGTTCCCGCCGGACTGGGACAGCGTGCCGTCGATGTGAGTCGCCGAGGTGCTCAGGATGCGGTTCAACACGCGCACGTCGGCGCCGTTGTCGAGGCCGTTGAAGCGCACGATCTGGTCGACGGCCACGTCGAAGCTCGAGTACTGGATGATCGCGCCGTTGTGGACGTTCACGTCCCAGGTGTTCGTGCCGGTCGGCACCAGCGTGCCCTTGCCGTTGCCGCCCGGCGCCTGCTTCGGATCCGCGAAGGCATAGGGCGCCGCGGGACCGACCGCGAAGGCGGCCGAAAGCACCAACACCAGGATGTGTCGCAGGAAGCTCATGTCAGTACCGCACCAGCGCGTAGAAGTGGACCTCGCCGTCGCCGACCGAGACGTCGGCGCTCGGCACCTCGAGCAGCGCCACGCCGTAGTCCACGCGGATCGACACGTTGCGGCGCAGCACCAGCTCGGTGCCCAGGCCCAGCGAGGCGAGTGAGTCGTTGTGCTCGCCCAGCACCTTCGACTGGTTGTAGACCCGGCCGAAGTCGCTGAACACCGCGAACACCAGGTCCCAATCGGGCAGCCGCAGCGCGGAGTCGGGTCCCAGGCGGAAGGTGGTGCCGAACCAGGGAATCTGCACCGGGTCGAGCGTCTTGAAGCCGAGCGGGACGTGGTAGCGGTACTCGACGCTGCCGTTGAAGGCCGAGTCACCCGACGAGATCGACTGCGGGTAGCCGCGCACCGTGGACGCGCCGCCCAGCACCGCTTCGACCTGCGGCACGAGCCGCGTGCCGAGCGAGGTCTGGCCGCCGATCCGGTACACCAGCTCCTGGGTCATCTCGCGCGGGCGCAGCGGCCGCGCGCTGAAGAAGCGCGTGCCGTGGAACCAGGGCTGCAGGAAGACGGAGCCCGCGAAGTTCACCGAGACGATGTGCCAGCTCGAGTCGATGTCGGCGCGGCCGATGTCCGAGAACTTCTGCAGGTCTTCCGCCGTCGAGCCCGCGATCTCGGGCACGCTCTGCTGGAACGCCACGTTGCCGTTCAGGTGCGCGGTGGGCCAGGTGCGGTCCATCGACACGCCGAGCGTGGGCACGAAGAACGGCATGTGCGCCGTGAAGTCGGTCAGGTTGACCACGCCGACCCGCATGAAGCGCGCGCCGCCGAAGGCGTCGACGAAGAAGCCGGGCTCGGAGAGCAGGTTCTGGACCAGCGTGCCGTTGACTTCCCAGCTCTCGCCGCTGAACTCGAGCTTCTCGACCTCGGTCTTCGAGGTCGCGTTGGGATCGTCCACGTTGACCACGTGAGTCACGCCGAACTGGTCGGAGTGGTACTCGCTCCAGTTCCCGCCCAGGCGCCAGCGCAGGCCCTGCAGGTACGGCATGCGCGCCTCGTAGGAGCCGTTGGCGGCGTTGGTGGTGGAGAAGCCCGAGGTCAGGTAGTCGACCAGCAGCACGTCGTCGGCGCCGCTCAGCTGGTAGTTGGCATAGGCGAAGTGCTGGCGGTCCTTGCCGGTGGCGTCGGTGCCGGTGTTCGAGAAGTCACTCGAGATCGTCCACGGGCGGTCCTCCTGGACCAGGTAGTCCAGGTTCACCACGCCGGGAGTCAGCGTGGGAGTCACCACGACGTCGACCAGGCGGCCGGGCAGGCGGTTCAGGCCGGCGAGATACGCGTCGAGCTTGTTCTTGTCGAGCGGGTCGCCGGCGCCCACGGGCTGGAGCGGTGAGTCGGCCGCGATCGACTCGCGGTCGTTGGTGACCTGCACGGGCTCGGCCGCCGCGACCGCAGGCGCCTTGAACGTGCGCACCGCCTGCACGCGGCCGGTGTGCACCACGAGATGCAGGTCGGTGTTGCCCTCCGAGCGCACGTCGCCGCCGGTCTCCGCGTCGATGTCCGACGGTGCGGGGGCGACATACACGCCCATCATGCCGCGCTCGCCGAGCGCGGAGACGATCTGCTCGCACAGGTCCTGCAGGCCCGTCGCGTACAGCGGCACGGCGCCGGCGCCGCCGAGATCGGAGAGGTGGAACCAGATGTTGTTGCCGCCGCGGCGCGCGCCCACGTAGCCGTCCGACGCCTTGCCCAGCGCGTAGTTCGAGTCGACCAGGAGTGAGATCGGCGGCTGCAGTGGGTGCTCGGTCGCGTAGGAGAGGTGCACCTTGCCGACCCAGTAGCGCGGCCCGTCACTCGCGGTGTGCTCACCGGCGGGCGGGTCACTCGGGTCGAAGCTCGCGCGGCCAGTCAGGGGGAGCGCCAACAGCACTGCGAGGGCAAACGAGGAGGCGCAGGCCCATCGCAGCCGAGCGCGCATCACATCCCCCTCAATCAGCCATCGCACCAGCGTCCAGCCAGGCCACCGGTTGCCGCGTACTGTAAACCGAACCGCCGTCTGCCGCAGCCGCTCGCGCGGTCTAGAGGGAGTGACGTTCTAATGCCTTTGGTGGCGGCGAATTGCCTGTGGCTGAGCGCGCTTACGCGAACGCGTTCACAGGGGGCCGCAGGCCGTGCGCAAGCGCGCGGCTAGCCGCCCAGCCCGGCCGCGCTCTCGAGCTTCGCGAGGGCCGCCTCGAGCTTGGCGGCATCGGGTCCGCCGGCCTGGGCGAAGTCGGGCCGGCCGCCGCCCGTGCCGCCCAGCTCCTTGGCCAGCTCGCGCACCAGGTCGCCGGCCTTGAAGCGCCCGACCAGGTCCTGCGTGACGCCCAGGGCGAGCGCCGCCTTGCCCTCGTGCCGGACGCCCAGCAGCACGATCCCCGAGCCGATGCGCTGCTTCAGCTCGTCGACCAGCGTGCGCAGCTCCTTGGGCGTGGCGTCTTCCACCTCGCTCGCCAGGAGCTTCACGCCGCCCACGGTCTTCACGCGCGCCAGCGGGTCGGCCGCGCCGCCGCGCCGCATCTGCGCGCGCGTCTTCTCGAGCTCGCGCTCGAGCTCGCGCTCGCGCTCGACCAGGCGAGTCACGCGCTCGTACAGCTCGCCGGGCGAGGTGCGCAGGAGCTCTGCCGTGTCGCGCAGCACGCGCGCGTCGCGGCGCGCGTGCTCGAGCGCGCCGAGGCCGGTCTGCGCCTCGATGCGCCGCACGCCGGCGCCGATCGCCGACTGACCCACGATGCGGAACGAGCCGATGTCGCCGGTCGCGTGCGCGTGCGTGCCGCCGCACAGCTCGGTCGACGGGCCGAAGCTCACCACGCGGACGCGGTCGCCGTACTTCTCGGTGAACATGGCGATGGCCCCGGCGTCGACCGCCTCGCGGTACGACTTCTGCTCCACCCGGCTCGTGTGGTTGGCGAGGATCAGCGCGTTCACGCGGTCCTCGACCGCGCGCACCTGCTCCTCGCTGAGCGGCGCGTCGTGCGTGAAGTCGAAACGCAATCGGTCGGGGGCCACCAGCGACCCCGCCTGAGTCACTTGCGGGCCGAGCACGTCGCGCAGCGCCCACTGCAGGAGGTGCGTTCCGGAGTGGTTGCGCACGGTGGCGGCGCGCGCGCCGCCGTCGACGCGCAGGGTGACTTCGTCGCCGACCGCGATCCGGCCCAGCGCCACGCGGCCCTGGTGCACGACCAGCCCTTCGACGGGCTTCTGCACGTCTTCGACTTCGAGCGTGCCCTCGGGCCCGGAGATCGCGCCCACGTCGCCCACCTGGCCGCCGCTCTCCGCGTAGAACGGAGTCACATCGACGACGAGCTCGGCGCGGTCGCCCTCGGCCACCTCGTTCACCTGCGCGCCGTCACGCAGGAGCGCGCGCACGCGCGACTTGCCCTCGAGTGACTCGTAGCCGGTGAAGCGCGTGGGCTGCGTCGCGAGCGTCTGGTACACCTCGGCGGGCGCCTGCTGGCCCGAGCCCTTCCAGGCCGCGCGCGCGCGCTCGGCCTGCTCGCGCATGGCCGCGTCGAACGCGGCGCGCTCGTAGTCGAGCCCTTTGCCGCGCAAGATGTCCTCGGTGAGGTCGGTCGGGAAGCCGAAGGTGTCGTACAGCTTGAACACGACCTCGCCGGGCAGGCGAGTCAGCTTCGCGCGCCTGGCGCGAGTCACCTCCTCCTCGAGCAGCGCCAGGCCGCGGCCCAAGGTCTTCCCGAAGCGCTCCTCTTCCTTCTTCACTGCGTCGAGCACGAAGGCGCGGCGCTTGGCGAGGTCGGGGTAGGCCTCGGCCATCTCGTCGATCACGGTGTCGACCACCGCGTGCAGGAACGGCCCGTCGATATCGAGCAGCACGCCGTGGCGCGCCGCGCGGCGCAGCACGCGGCGCAGCACGTAGCCGCGGCCCTCGTTGGAGGGCAGCACGCCGTCGCCGACCAGGAACGCGCAGGCGCGTGCATGGTCCGCGACCACGCGCAGGGACACGTCGCTGTCCGGGTTCGTGCCGTAGCGCACGCCCGCGAGCTCCTCACCCTTGCGAATCAGCGGCCGGAACAGGTCGGTGTCGTAGTTGCTGGTCTTGCCCTGGAGCAGGCGAGTGATTCGCTCGAGCCCCATGCCGGTGTCGATCGAGGGCTTGGGCAGCGGCACGCGCGAGCCGTCCGCGCGCTGGTCGAACTGCATGAACACCAGGTTCCAGATCTCGACGAAGCCCGGCCCCGTCGGGTCGCCGCCCTTCTCGAACACCTTCCGGTCGGTGATCTTGTGGATCTCCGAGCACGGCCCGCACGGGCCCGTGTCGCCCATCTCCCAGAAGTTCGGGCCATCGCCGAGCTTGAAGATGCGCCGCGGCTCGAGCCCGATCCGGTCGCGCCACAGCGCGTACGCCTCGTCGTCGCTCTCGTGCACCGAGACGACCAGGTCGTCCGGCGAGAGCTTGAAGACCCGCGTCAAGAGGTCCCACGCGAAGTCGATCGCGTCCCGCTTGAAGTAGTCGCCGAACGAGAAGTTCCCGAGCATCTCGAAGAACGTGTGGTGACTCGGCGAGCGCCCCACCTCCTCGAGGTCGTTGTGCTTGCCCGAGACCCGCATGCACTTCTGCGAAGTCGCCGCGCGCGAGTACGCCCGCTTCTCCTCGCCCGTGAACACCCGTTTGAACTGCACCATGCCCGCGTTCGCGAACATGAGCGTGGCATCGCCCTGGGGCACGAGCGGCCCCGAAGGCTGCACGGAGTGCCCCCGCTCGGCGAAGTAGTCGAGGAAGGCTTTGCGGATCTCGTTGCCAGTCATGGAGAACGGAGGATAACGCAACGGTCGAAGCGCCCTGCGGGCCGGGGCAGAACCCGCCGGTCGCTGCTTCGGGAGTACCCTGCAGACGCTCCCTCTGGGTTCCGCCCCGACCCCGCGGGCGAACGGCGGCGTGCCTCAGCGCGAAAGTATGAAATCGCGTCGACGCGCCAGCCGCGTCCACCATCCAGTCCGCGCCCGATGGCGCTACCTGCGCGGACGAGAAGCCGGAAGCGGATCGAGGGTCGGCGCGGACTGTATTTCTTGTTGGCGCCGAAGGGCTGTGATTCGCGCGCGCGGCCGGGGCAAAACCCAGAGGGAGCGTTGCGAGTCTTCGAGCACAGCGACCGACGGGTTTTAGCCCGGAGCGCAGCGCGCAGAGGCGCTCCGGCTCCGGCTCCGGCTCCGGCTCCGGCTCCGGCTCAGAAGCGGTCGATCTTCAGATCGTCCTGCTCTTCTGTAAGGGAGATCTCCTCGTCGGCATTCTTGGCTTCCTTGTCGAAGTCGTCCCAAGAGCTGTCCGAGGTGCCCGAGATCCCCTTGAAGCGCAGCGCGAAGTCGTCCGGATTCGACACGTGCAGCAGGGCTTCCTCGTAGGTCACGAGGCCCGCCTTCACGTGGTGCATGAGCGACTGGTCGAAGCTCTGCATGCCGTAGGTGGTGAAGCCCTTGGCGATGGCGTCGTTCAGCTCCTTGGTCATCTCGGCGTCGGCGATGCACTCGCGCACGCGCGCCGAAGCGACCAGGATCTCGACCGCGGGGATGCGGCCCTTGCCGTCGGCGCGCGGGATCAGGCGCTGGCTGATGACGCCCTTGATGATGCTCGCGAGCTGCAGGCGGATCTGCGGCTGCTGGTGCGGCGGGAACACCGATACGATGCGCGTGATGGTCTCCGCCGCGTCGATCGTGTGCAGCGTCGACATGACCAGGTGACCGGTCTCGGCCGCGGTGAGCGCGGTCTCGATGGTCTCGAAGTCGCGCATCTCACCGACCAGAATGACGTCCGGATCCTGGCGCAGGGCCGCGCGCAGGGCCGTCGCGAAGGAGTTCGTGTCTACGCCGATCTCTCGCTGGTTCACGATCGAGCGCTTGTCGCGGATCAGGAACTCGATCGGGTCCTCGATCGTGATGATGTGACACGT
>DATKAO010000082.1 GCA_035498015.1 Myxococcota bacterium | reverse complement strand
AGCAGCGACACCGCCCCTCGCAATATGTGCACTCTATGTCTGCAGTCTCCGTAGCTTAGAAAACCTTCTCTTGACCGCGCGTGAGAGACCGTGTTGAGATCTCCCGCGCTGCGTCGTCTGGTCACTCAAGGAGAGGTCATGCGGTTCAAGGGTCTAGCGTGTGCGGTACTGGTTGCGCTGCTACCTGCGCGCGGCCTGCACGCCGCAGTGACTGTCTTCCAGGACCCGAACAACGTGGGCACGGCGGGGGCGCCCCCGGTGCAGATCCCGGTCGGCGGCTCGGCAGTGACCCTCAATCTCTTCTACGCCACCGGCACCAACGCCTCGACGCCCGCCACTGTGTGTCTCAGCGGCACCGGCGACGACGTGTGCGGGTGGGACATCTACGTGGGCGCCACGGGCGGTGTGGTGCTGCAGAACTTCGTCGCCGACGCAGGCGCCGGCTCCGACATCGTGGCGGCGATCTCCGGCAACGTGCTGCGCGCGAACGGCGGCAATCCCATCAACGGTGAGCTCGGCGCGCACCGCATCGGCACGCTCACGGTGGCTGCGAGCGCCGCCGGCACGGTGACCGTGAACGGCAATCTCTACGTGACCGCCGCGCTGGCCGCGGCCACGGTGCCCACGGGCGCGACGCTCGGCACCACCTCGACCGACGCCGACGGCGATGGCGTGCCCGACGCCACCGACAACTGCCCCACGGTCGCCAACCCGAATCAGGCCGACGCCGACTCCGACGGCGTGGGCGACCTGTGCGACAACTGCGTGAACGCGCCCAACCCGCGCGTGCCCGGCGGCGCGATCGCCTTCCTGGCGGCGAACCCATGGGCCACCCTGTCGGGCGGTCAGCGCGACGACGACCACGACGGCTTCGGCAACGTGTGCGACGGGGACTTCAACAACTCGGGCGGCAACGTGAACGCAGGCGATACCGCCCAGTACAAGGCGTCGGTCAACCACGATCGCACCACGGATACCTGCGGTACCGCCGGCACCCGGCCCTGCGCGATCTTCGACCTCGACCTCGGCCAGAACACCAACAACACCGCCAACATCAACGCGGCCGATACCAACCGCTACAAGGCCCTGGTCAACCTGCCCGCGGGTCCGAAGTGCGCGCTCTGCACCGGCAACTCGGCGCAGCTCCCCTGCCAGAACGGCGCGAACGGGACCTGCAACTAGGCGGCTCTCTCAGCGCGCGGCCTCGAGCTCGTACTGCTTGAGCTTGCCGGCAGCCTCGAGCTGCTTGGTGCGCTCGTTGAACCACAGCGCCGTGGTGAGTGAGCGCTCGCGCTGCAACAGGCGCTCGCGCGTGGCCGACATCTCACCCGCGATCTGCTCCTCGCTCGGCGCATCGCGCGTCTGCAGCGCCACGACGTAGAAGCTCTCCGCGTCGGAGAACACGCGGTTGGGCACCGGGTGCTCCGGCGTGAGCGCGAACGCCGCCTCGCGCACGTCGGTCACGCCCGAGAGCGAGGGCACCACCGGGTCGCGGAAGCCGAACGGCGGGGTCACCACCACCGGCAGCTTCTCGGCCTCGGCCGCCTGGGCCAGCGGCTCGCCGGCGAGCACCTTCTCGAGCACGCGGTTCGCGGCGGAGCGCGCGCCTTCGGCCGCGCGGTCCTCGACCAGGAGGTCGTGCGCGAGCTTGTCCTGCACCTGCTCGAAGGGCGTCTGACTGGCGGGCTCGTGACTCTCGACCAGGATCAGGTGCACGCCGCGGTCGGTCTTCACCGGGCCGCTCGGCTTGCCCGGCTCGAGTGCGAACGCCGCCTCGTCGAAGGCCGGCATCATGCGGCCGCGCGGGAACGTGCCCAGGTCGCCGCCGTCGGCGCGCGTCGCCTCGTCGGCCGACACGTCCTTGGCTACCGCGGCGAAGCTCTCGCCGGCCTCGAGCCGGGCGCGCGCCTTCAGCGCCTGCGCCTCGGCGTCGTCGCCCGTGAACAGCATGTGGCGCGCGTGGATCTGCTCCTCCTTCGAGTAGTCGGCGACGTGCATCTGGTAGGCGCCCTTCACGCGCTCGGGCTCCTTCTCGAGCAGCGCCTTCACGTCGTCGGGGGTCACGCTGACGTGCTGCCGGAAGGCCGCCTTGCCCGCGGCCGCGACGCGCAGCGTGATCTTGGTCTCGGAGTCGAGTATCTCGTCGCGCACCTCGGCGTCGGACACGCGCAGCGGCGACACCGCGTAGCGCGAGAAGTTGCGCAGCAAGAGGTCGCGCCGGTGCTGGTTGGCGTACTCGCGCGTGCCGAGCCCGGTGCGGTTCAGGTAGCGCTCGGCGATCTCGCGGTCGAACTTGCCGTCGGTCTGGAACAGCGGGTTGCTCTGGAAATCGTCCTTGAGCGTGGCGTCGGACACGGACAGCCCGAGTGACTCGGCTTCCTGCGCCATGAGATAGCGGCGCACGAGTGACTGCCGCGTCTGGTCGTCGAGCAGCTTGCGCAGTCTGTCGTTGTCGACGTTCTGCTGGCTGTACTGCCGGAACGTCTCCTGGTTCATCTCGCGGAAGTACTCGAACACGTCGCGGGGAATGTCCTCCCCGTTCACGGTGGCCACGGCCCCCGCCGCGTGTGACCCGCCGCCGCCATTGCGGCTCTGCGGGCCGAAGAAGAACACGAACGTGGCCAAAACCCCCAAGAGCGCGATGTTCCGCACCCAGATTCCCACTCGTCCCATGTCGCATCTCCCGTGAGGGCAGGCAGACTGCCCTTTCCTCGGGGCGGTCCACAAGCCCCAAGCTTGCACAGCGAAAGGTCTACCCGTAGAATCGCGGCGCGGCGCCCGGGGGTCCGGAAAACCGCGATACTGTCCGCACTTACGCCCTCCGCCTACCGCTCGGACGGAGGCGCCACGAGGCGAGATCGCCCATGCTCAAGGCGCT
Source organism: Myxococcota bacterium (assembly GCA_035498015.1). Classification (NCBI taxonomy): domain Bacteria; kingdom Pseudomonadati; phylum Myxococcota; species Myxococcota bacterium. The sequence goes on along the minus strand of DATKAO010000082.1, from coordinate 5,066 downwards.
CAACCGCGTGCTCGGGATCTTCTCGAACGACCTGGCCATCGACCTGGGTACGGCCAACACGCTGGTCTACGCCAAGGGTCGCGGAATCATCTCGAACGAGCCCTCGGTGGTCGCGGTCGACACCGACAAGCACAAGGTGCGCGCGGTCGGCAAAGAGGCGAAGAGCATGCTCGGCCGCACGCCGGGCTCGATCCACGCCGTGCGGCCGCTGCGCGACGGCGTGATCGCCGACTTCGAGATCGCCGAAGCCATGCTGCGCTACTTCATCCAGAAGGCGCACAACCGCTCGACCTTCCTTCGCCCGCGCATCGTGATCTCCGTGCCGTCGGGAATCACCGAGGTCGAGAAGCGCGCCGTGCGCGAGTCCGCGCTCTCGGCCAGCGCGCGCGAGGTCTATCTCATCGAGGAGCCGATGGCTGCCGCCATCGGTGCCGGGCTCCCGATCACCGAGCCGTCGGGGAACATGATCATCGACATCGGCGGCGGCACGACCGAGGTCGCCATCATCTCGCTGTCCGGGATCGTCTACGCGAACAGCGTGCGCGTGGGCGGCGACAAGATGGACGAGGCGATCCTCAACTACGTGAAGCGCAAGTACAACCTGCTGATCGGCGAGCGTACGGCCGAACGCATCAAGATCGAGATCGGCACCGCGTACCCGTCCGACGAGCAGCGCTCGCTCGTGGTCAAGGGCCGCGACCTCGTCGCAGGAGTGCCCAAGACGCTCGAGATCCACACCGAAGACGTCCGCGAGGCCCTGACGGAGCCCGTGAACGCGATCGTCGAGGCGGCCAAGATCGCCCTCGAACGGACACCCCCCGAGCTCGCAGCAGACATTGCCGACAAAGGCATCGTGCTCTCCGGCGGCGGCTCGATGCTGCAAAACCTCGACATCCTGCTACGGGAAGAAACGGGTTTGCCGATTATGTTGGCGGAGGACCCATTCACCGCGGTGGTGATGGGCTGCGGGCGCTGCCTCGACGAGGTGGACCTCCTTCGGGACGTGACGGACAAGGCCTAGCGCGCCGGCGGGGAAGCCGAATCACTTGAGCGAGCTGCTGCGACGCTTTCGCTTCGCGCTGTGTTACTTCGCGCTCGCATCGCTGTGCGCGTTGGGCATGGCGTCCCAGAAGGCCCCGACCGAGCTGGGCTTCGCGCCGCGTCTGGTGCTCAACCTGACGCTGCCGCTCGAGCGCATGGTCACCCTGCCGCTCTGGGAGCTGCGCGACGTATGGGGCGACTACGTGTCGCTGGTGGGCGTGCGCGAGGAGAACGAGCGCCTGCGCGGCCGTCTGGCGCGCGCCGAGGAGGAGAACCACCAGTACCGCGAGGCGATCCTGTCGTCGGAGCGCTTCCAGAAGCTCTCGGGCTTCCGCGCGCAGCGCGAGGTCCCGATGGTGCCCGCGAACGTCATCCACCAGGACCTCTCGAACTGGTTCCAGTCACTCATCATCGACCAGGGCGCGGCCGCGGGCATCCGGCCGGGCATGCCCGTGATCACCGAGTCGGGCGTGGTCGGGCTCGTGTCCGGCACGACGCCGGGCGCCTCGAAGGTGCTGCTCGTGGTCGACCCGCAGAGCCGGGTCGACGCCTACATCGAGCGCACGCGCGCGCGCGGCACGGTGCGCGGCACGTCGGGGCACGAGTGCGACTTCGAGTACGTGCTGCGCGAGGAGAGCCTCGAGACCGGCGACGTGCTGCTCACCTCGGGCCTGGGCACGGTCTACCCGAAGGGCCTGGTGCTCGGGCGCGTGGCCAGCGTCGACCGCAAGAGCTCCGGCCTGTTCCTCTCGGCGAAGATCGCGCCCGCCGTGGACTTCACCCGGCTCGAGGAGGTGTTCGTGATCCTCGAGCAGCGCCAGATCCCCGACGAGGAGTCGTTCTCGGCGGCCGACGAGGGCCTGTGGCCGGCGCCGCCGAAGCCGGGCGCGGCGCCCAAGGCCGTGGCCGTGGCTCCCAAGCCCGCCGCCAAGCCCGCGGAGCCCAAGGCGCACAAGCCCGCGGCACCGCCCGCAGCCGCCCCCATCAGCCCGCCGCCCGAGCTGCCGCCCCCGAGCCCCGGCATCACGCCCGCGGCCCCGGCGCCGGCTCCCATCACGGACCCGCCGGAATGAGCTCGCTGCTGCGGCTCGTGGGCATCGGGATCGCCCTTCTGCTGGCGCAGACGGTGGCGCGGCTGGTGCTGCCGACCCTGGCCCAGCCCAACCTCGTGCTGGTCTACGCCCTGGCCCTCGGCCTGCGCGGCGGTGGTGCCCAGGGCCTGGTGCTGGCCTTCGGGGCCGGCTTCGTCGAGGACGTGCTCTCCGGCTCGCCGCCGGGCCTGTTCGCGCTGGCCTGCGGCACGGCCTGCGCCGCCACGCGGCTGCTCGACCGGGCGCTCTACCTGCGCGCTGCGGCGCCCTGGGCGGGCTACGTGGCCGTGTACACGCTCGTGAACTTCGCGCTCGTGGGCGCGGCGCAGCGCATGTTCGCGCCGGGCAGCGAGATCGCCTGGGCCGACCACCTGGCGCGGGCGCCGGGCGCGGCCATCACCACGGCGCTGTGCGCCGCGCCGCTCTTGCACGTGTTCCGCCGTCTGCTCGTCGAGGCGGACCGCGACGGCTCCTGGCCCGTGCTGGCTGCGCAGGGCGCGCGACCCCGGCCGTGAACCGGCTCACCGCGACCGGCTCGCCGTCCGACGCCACCGTCGAGCGCCGACTCACCGCGATCGCGGTGCTGGTGGTCGCGGTCTGGATGCTGCTCCTGACCCGGCTCTTCTATCTGCAGGTCGTCCAGGGCGACGTCTACCGCATCTCGGCCGAGCGCAACAGCGTGCGCACGCAGCGCGTCGACGCGCCGCGCGGCGTGATCACCGACCGCAACGGCGAGGTGCTCGTGGGCTCCCGGCCCTCGTTCGACGTGCTGGTCGTGCCGCACGAGACCGAAGACGTGCCGACCACGCTCTCGCGCATCGCGGGACTCACGGGCCGCGAGCTCGAGACCGTGCGCGCCGGCTACGGCGAGCCGCGCGGGCGCGCGCGCTTCCAGCCGCAGCGCGTGGCGCACGACCTGGACCGCGACGCGCTCGCGCGCGTCGAGGCGCGGCTCTGGGCGCTGGGCGGCGTGCTCACACAAGTGACTCCCGTGCGCGGCTACCGCTTCGGCGACAGCGCGGCGCACCTGGTGGGCTGGCTGGGCGAGATCGGCCCGGACCAGCTGGGCCGGAAGGAGTTCCAGGCCTACCGGCGCGGCGACATCGTGGGCGTGGGCGGGATCGAGAAGCTGCTCGACACCGACCTGCGCGGCCGCCCGGGCGGCCGCAACCTCCTGGTCGACGCGCACGGCCGCGAGCTCCAGCTCTTGTCCTCGGTCGAGCCCGAGCCGGGCCGCAACGTGGTGCTCACCATCGACCACCGGCTGCAGGAAGCCGCCGAGAGCGCGCTCACCCGCATGGACCACAAGTCGGGCGCGGTGGTCGCGCTCGACCCGCGCACCGGCGAGGTGCTGGCGCTGGTGAGTCACCCGGCCTTCGACCCCAACGAGTTCGCGATCGGCATCGACCCCGAGCGCTGGCGCGAGCTCACCTCCGACCCGTTCCGCCCGCTCATGAACCGCGCGCTGCAGGGCCAGTATCCGCCCGGCTCGACCTACAAGGTCGTGACTGCCATCGCGGGCCTCGAGGAGAAGCTCGTGGGCCCGCACAGCGAAGTGACTTGCGGCGGCTCGTTCCGGCTCGGCCGCCGCACCTACCGCTGCTGGCGCCCCGGTGGCCACGGCGTGGTCGACCTGCACACCGCGATCGTCCAGTCGTGCGACGTGTTCTTCTACAAGCTCGGCGTCGATCTGGGCGTGGACCGGCTGGCCTACTACGCGCGCCAGCTCGGGCTGGGCGCGCGCACCGGCATCGATCTCTCGGGCGAGATGACGGGCCTGGTCCCGACGCAGGAGTGGAAGGAGCGCCGCGACCGCACGCCCTGGGTCGAGGGAGACACCGTGTCACTCTCGATCGGGCAGGGCATGAACCTGTGGACGCCGCTCCAGCTCGCCTCGGCCTACGCCGCGATCGTGAACGGGGGCGTGCGCTACCGGCCGCACGTGCTCAAGCGCATCGAGGAGCCCGACGGGCGGATCGTGAAGGAGATCGAGCCCGAGGTGATCGGCGAGCTCGCGATCTCGCCGCAGACGCTCGCCACCGTGCGCGCGGGGCTGGTCGGGGTGGTGCAGGAGCCGCACGGGACCGGCGCGGTCATGAAGAACCTGCCGGGCGGCGTGATCGCCGGCGGCAAGACGGGCACCGCGCAGGTCGTGGGCTTGCCCGCAGGCGCGCGGCCCGACGAGGAGGACGTGGAGCACGAGGACCGCGACCACGCGTGGTTCGTGACCTTCGTGCCCGCGGACTCGCCGCGGCTGGTGGTCTCGGTGCTGGTGGAGCACGGCGGACACGGCGGCAGCGCCGCCGCGCCGATCGCGCGCGACGTGGTGACTCGGTTCCTCGAAGGCGAGGCGGATTTGTATGCCGGGAATCGACCGTAGACTGATCCAGAACTTCGAGTGGCCGATCTTCGTGATGGGCCTCGCGATCGCGCTGATCGGGATCGTGAACCTGATCTCGGCCTCGCCCGAGCGCGGCACGGGACTCATTCCCGAGACCGCCTGGCGGCAGCTGGTGTGGATGGGCCTGGGGCTGTTGCTCCTGCTCGCGACGCTCTTGCTCGACTACCGCACGCTCGAGCGCGTCGCGTTCCCGTTCTACGGCGGCGTGATCGTGCTCCTGGTCGCGGTGCTGTTCGTGGGCCGCATCGTGAACGGCTCACAGCGCTGGATCGATCTCGGCCCGATGAATCTCCAGCCGAGTGAGTTGGCGAAGCTCGCCCTGATCGTGCTGTTCGCGCGCATCCTGGCGCGGCGCAGCGCGAACCATCCCGTGGGCCTGCTCGATCTGGTGATTCCCGCGCTGATCGTCGCCGTTCCGGCGGCGCTGATCGTGAAGCAGCCCGACCTCGGCACGGCGCTGGTGCTGTGCGTGGTGTCGGCGAGCTTCCTGATCGTGACTCGCGTGCGCACGAGCTCGATCCTGTTGATCGGCG
>DATKAO010000081.1 GCA_035498015.1 Myxococcota bacterium | reverse complement strand
GGCTGCGGAGTCGCAGTATCCTGCAGATTGCAGAAGGCGGAGGAAACATGGACCTGGGGCTTCGAGGCAAGTCGGTGCTGGTCACGGGCAGCTCCAAGGGCATCGGGCTCGCGTGTGCGCGGAGCTTCGCGGCGGAGGGCGCGAACGTGCACCTGGCCGCCCGCTCGAGCGCGCCCATGCACGCGGCGGCGCGGGAGCTCGCGGCCAAGTTCGGCGTGGAGCTGCGAGTGCACCCCGTCGACCTGCGCGCCTCGGACGCGGCGGAGAGACTCGCGGGCGAGGCCGGTGAGCTCGACGTGCTCGTGAACAACGCGGGCGACATTCCGCGCGGCGGGCTCGCCGCCGTCGACGAGGCCACCTGGAGACACGCCTGGGACCTGAAGGTCTTCGGCTTCATCAATCTCACGCGCGCGGTGCTCGCCCGCATGGAGTCACGCGGGCGCGGAGTGATCGTGAACGTGATCGGCATGGCCGGCGTGGGGCACCCGGCGGACTACATCTGCGGCGCGGCCGGCAACGCCGCGCTCGAGGCCTTCACCAAGGCAGCGGGCAAAGGCTCGACGAAATCGGGCGTGCGCGTCCTGGGCCTGCACCCGGGAGCCACGCGCACGGACCGGCTCGCCGATCCGCTGAAAGCGCTCGCGCGCCAGCGCTTCGGCGACGAGTCGCGCTGGGAGGAGCTGCTGCGCGGCGTGGCCATCCAGGAGCCGGAGCAGGTTGCCGACACCGTGGTGTTCCTGGCCTCGGAGCGGGCGAGTCATCTGAGTGGCGTGGTGCTGAACCTGACACCGGCATGAACCGGAGGAGTCGCCGCAACGGGTGGGTGGCCGCGCTGCTGCTCGCGGCGTGCGTGGCCCATCCGTACCGAGATCAGTATCTGCCCGATCCCACGACGGACGCGCTGGAAGGTGACTACCAGCGGCTGCAGGGTCAGTGGGTCGTGGTGTACAACGAGCTCAAGGGCATCGACCTGGCCGAGATGCACGGTGCCGTCTGGACGATCCAGGGCCGCATGATGGGCGGTGAGCGCTTCATTCTCGATCAGACGAGCCAGCCCAAGCGGATCGACTCCGACGACGGCAGGTCCGCGCGCGTGCTGGGCATCTACCAGCTCGACGGCGACCAGCTCACGGTCTGCACGGGCGATTCGGGAGAGGCTCGGCCGACCGAGTTCAAGACCTCGGCCTTCTCGGGGGCCATCCTCACGCGCTTCGTGCGCAAGCGCTAGAGACCGAGCAGGCGGCGGGCGTTCCCGCCGAGGATCGCGCGCCGCTCGTCAACGCCCAGGCCGGGCACCGCGCCGACCAGCGCGTGCGGGTCGTAGTGACCCATGTCGAAGGGGTAGTCGGTGCCGATCACGACCTGGCTCGCGCCCACCACGTCGACCAGGCGGCGCAGGGCGTCCGGCTCGTACACCAGCGAGTCGAACCAGATGCTGCGCAGATACTCGCTGGGCTTGCGGCGCATCTGGCGGGCCTCGGGGCGCACGGAGTGGCCGTGGTCGGAACGGGTCACATAGGCGGGCAGGTAGCCGCCGCCGTGCGCGGCCAGGATCTTCACGCCGGGATGGCGGTCGAGCATGCCGCTGAAGATCAGGTACGAGAGCGCGAGCGTGGTCTCGGCCGGGTTTCCGACCAGGTTCTGCAGGTAGAAGCGGTTCACGCGCTCGCCGAGCGACGTGCCCATGGGGTGGATGAACACGAGCGCGCCGAGTGACTCGGCCCTGGCCCAGAACTTCTCGAGCTTCTCGTCGGCCAGCTCGAGCCCGTTCACGCTGGTCGAGACCTCGACTCCCGCCAGGCCGAGCCCTCGCACCGCGTGCTCCAGCTGCTCGACCGACAGGTCCGAGTGCTGCAGCGCCACGTTGCCCAGCCCGCGCAGGCGCTCGGGCGCGCGCGCGCAGGCTTCGGCGATGGCCTCGTTCTGCGTTCGGACCAGCGTGCGCGCCAGGTCGGGGTCGGCCCAGTAGTAGTACTGGGTCGGGATCGGACTCACGACCTGCACGTCGATCTTCATGCGCTCGAGGTCGGAGAGTCTCTCGTCCAGGCTCGTGAGCTTGGTCCCGATCGACGGCAGCATCACGCGCGCGTTGTGCTCGACCGACGCGGCGCCCATGGTGCGCAGGTTGAGCTCGGGCTCCGCGCGCTTCTCGGGCCGGTCGGCCACGAGTCTCTCGACCGCTGGAACGAGCAGGTGGCCGTGCAGGTCGATCGTGAGCGGGCGCTCGGCCGTCAAATCGGGCCCAAGGCGGTCACCGTGTCGTCGATCAGCTGGTCCAACAGGTCCGCGAAGGCGCCCGGGTCGGGCTCGGGGTCGAACACGCCCCCTTTCTTCTCGGCCTTCGCCACCGCCTTGCCGGCCGTGGTCACGAGCTTGTCGTGGGCCTTGGCGCGCGCCTGATCGAGCTTGGCCGCGTCGGGCTTCTTCACGTTCGCGGCTTCCGCCTTCAAGCCGGCCGAGCAATCCGCGCCCGCGGCGTTGAGCCATGCGTTCCCGACCGGAACGTTCGCCGGGTTGATGGCGTCGGCCTGGTCGAAGACTCCGTTCACGCGCGCCTCGAGGTTTGTGAGCTGGTCCGTGAAGTCGGTCGGGCTGCAGGTGAGCCCCTTCTTCTGCGCGGCCGTCTGCGCCTTCGAGAGCGCCGTGAGGAACGACTGACTGCTCTTGCTCACGCAGGCTTCGAGCTTGGGCAGGTTCTGGATGCGCGGCTGCAGATAGCACTTGAGCCGCGACTGACAGAACTTGGCGGCGGCGTTCAGCATGGACACCGTGCAGGGAGTCGATACGCCGCTCGCGCCGGAGCCGGTGACTTCGGTATCGAGGTCGAAGTCGAGGGTGCCGTTCGGACCTTGCACCAGGCCCGAGCGGTTCGGGTAGCGCGCCGGGGTCTGGTCGAGGCCGGTGTTCGACGACGCGGTGTGAGTCTGGAGATCGGTGAAGCTCAGCGCGATCGAGAGGACGCCGGCGCCCTGGAGGACCATGCTGGTATCGGCGCCCGAGGTCGCGACGCGCAGGGCGTCGACGAGCCCCGCCGAGTCATCCGCCACCGTCACCACGTTCTGGCCCGACGTGAGCGTGGCGCTCCAGCTCCCGATGGTGATGGTGAGCGCGGTGACTGCGCCCTCGTACGCCGCGGTGTTTGCAGTCGTGTTGAAGCTCGTGAGCGGTGTGGTCGTCTCCACCGTCCAGTCCACCTGGACCGATGCACCTTCCGCCACGCCCAGCGCCGCCAGCGCGCTCGTCGGATCCAGCGAGCCCGGCGTGATCGACGTCAGGTGACCCTGCAGGGTGTAGGTCTTCGGCGCGGCGTTGGCGGGGGCCGCGAGCAGGAGGATCCAGCAGAACAAGAGGCGGGCAGTCACGGTCCGCGCATCTTGCCAGAAGAACACGTTCATGGGGTAGGCTTCCGAACGTGCCGATCGAGAGCCTCGAGACGATTGCGCTGCGCGAAGGCGGCGAGATGCGCGCGCTGCTCGTGCTTCCCGACGGAGCAGCGCCTGCCGGCGGCTGGCCCGCGGTGGTCGCGATCCACGACATACTCGGATTCAGTCCCGACATCCAGCGCATTGCGCGGCGACTTGCGGCCTCGGGATATGCCGCGCTGGCGCCGGCGTTGTTCGACGGCGCGGGCGCGCCGTTCCTGTGCGTGGTGCGCACGCTGCGCGACGCGGTCCGGCCCGGAAGCCCCGCGTACGGCCGCCTGGAGCAGGCGCGCGCCTTTCTCGCCGCGCGGCCCGGCGTGAACGGCGCGCGGGTCGGGGTGACGGGCTTCTGCATGGGCGGCGGCTTCGCGCTCGCGTGGGCGGCACAGGGCGGCTTCCAGGTGTGCGCGCCCTACTACGGCGGCGTGCCGCCGGAAGCGGAGTCACTGCGCCGGGTGTGTCCCGTGGTGGCGGGCTTCGGCGCGCGCGACGGACCGTTCCTCGAGCACGCTCGGCGGCTCGAGAGCCACCTGAACCAGCTCGGCATCGCGCACGACGTGAAGGTCTATCCGGGCGTGGGGCACGGCTACATGAACGACCACGGCGGCGGTCTTCTCTCGCAGATCGCGCGGCGCACGCCCATGCACGCTGCCTACGACGCCAGCGCTGCCGAAGACTCGTGGCGCCGCATGCTCGCGTTCTTCGCTCAGCACCTGTAGCGCTCGCGCCAGCTCCGCTGGAGCCGCCGCGCCAGGGCCGGATACACCACGAAGCGCCGGAACGGCTCGATCAGCGCCATGTAGAGCGGCGTCCAACGACTCACCGGTGCCACGTACACGGCCACGTAGACCCGATACCCGCCCGGGCGCTCCACGAGCGAAAGCGACATGAACGCGTGGACCGTCGCGTTGCGGATTTCGGTCAGCGCCTCGCGCTCGAGCACGTAGAGCACGACCCAGGCGCCCTCGCGCGTGCCCGGTGCCACCCACGAGCGGCTGGCGAGCTCGGGCCAGACACGCTGCACGTACGACTCCCGATGGTGTGATTCGATCGAGTGACTCTCCGCGTCCCAGCCCAGCCAGCGCCCGAGCTTCCAACGCAGCGCGAACAGCGCGCGCACCGGAAGGCTCGCGTCCTCCGCCCGCTCCGACCCGAACAAGGTCCGCACGTCGGACACGCTGCGACCCGGGCCGCCACCCGAGAGCTCGACGGCGGTCACGTCGCGCAGCGGAACGCCGCGCAGGACCTCGTGCACGAGCAAGCGAAGCTGCAGGAACTCTCGGGCGGGGACCCGCACTCAGCCTTCGGTCAGCTTCTTGTAGGCGTGGTAGTGGCGCAGCGCGTCCGTCTTGCGGCCCAGCTTCTCGCACAGCGCCGCGAGGTTGAAGTGGGCGTCGGCGAAGCTCGGATCGAGCTCGAGCGCGCGCTCGTAGTGACTCGCGGCGGGCGCAGGCCCGCGCGCGTCCTCGAGCGCGAGCGCCAGATTGAAGTGCACCACGGGGTCCTCGGGGCTGCGCTCGAGCGCCTCGTGATACAGCCGCGCGGCCTCCTTCGCGTTCCCCGCCTGGTGCGCGATGCGCCCCAGGTTCACCCACGCGTCGACCAGGTCGGGATCGAGCGAGAGGGCTTTGCCGTAGGCGTCGCAGGCCGCGGCGGGGTCTTCGTCTTCCAGGTCGAGGCCGCGCTCGAACTCGGCGCGCGCGGTCGCGGCGTCGTCCTCGGCTGCGGCGTGGGCGTGCGCGTGACTCGCGCGCAGCTCGGTGACTCGCTCCTCGAGCTCGTCCACGCCGAAGTCGAGCAGCACCTGGCCGGTCTCGGGCTCCCAGGCGGTGCCGCCTTCGCGCACGGCCACGCGCTTGCCGTCGGCGAAGATGCGCAGGCCGGAGATCGGGCGTTCGGGCGGCAGCTCTTCCACCAGCGTCGCGAGCGCGCGGCGCACGCGCGCCATCGGCACGTTCTTCGCGAGCAGTCCGGCCGCGGCGCGCAGCACCACGAGCTCCTGGAACGAGAAGGCGTAGCTGCGTCCGTCGCGCGCGGGGCGGCACAGGCCCGAGCGGACCAGCTCGCGAATGCGCCCCTCCGAGAGGCCCAGGATGCGCGCGGCATCGGTCGTCGACAACTGTCGCCCCACGCCGGGGAGGTTAGCTCGACGCGGCCTTCTTGCCCTTCGCCTTGGCGCCCTTGCGGGCAGTCTCGGCGGGCTTCTCGTGCGCGGCCGCCTTCTCGGACAGACTCTTCTTGAGGGCGGCCACCAGGTCGATGATCTGCTCGCGCGCCTCTTCGGGCGGTGCGGCCACGATCTCCTCGCCGGCCACCTTGCGATCCACCGCTGCCAGCACCTGGCGCCGGTAGTCGTCCTCGTACTTCTCGGGCTGGAACTTGTCTTGCGAGAGCTGCTCGATCAGCTCCTTGGCGAGCTTCACCTCGGCGTCCTTCACCGCGATCGTCTTGTCGATCTCGATGTCGGCGAAGTTGCGCACCTCGTCGGCGTAGTACAGGCCGTGCATCGCGAGGCCGTCGCCCATCGGCCGCAGCAGCACGAGCTGCAGCCGGCCGCGCGTGGCGTAGCGGCCGACCGCCACGCGCTTGGTCTCGGTCATCGCGCGGTGGAGTAGCTGATAGGCCTTGTGACCGCCCTTGTCGGGCCCCAGCAGGTTCGACTTCTCGAAATACACCGGGTCGACCTGGGAGATCGGCACGAACTCCTCGATCTCGATGGTCTGGTCGGTCTTGCGCTGCAGACCCGTGAGCTCTTCGTCCGTGATCACGACGTACTGGTCGCGCGCGTACTCGTAGCCCTTCACGGTGTGACTGCGGTCGACCACCTCGCCGCACACGGAGCAGATGTACTGCTGCTTCACGCGCGCCTTGTCTTTGTCGTGCAGCATGCTGAAGTGCACGTCTTTGCTGCTGGTGGCGGTGAAGACCTTGATCGGGATCGACACCAGGCCGAACGAGATGGTCCCAGAGGAGATTGCGCGCGCGGGCATCGGACTCCTTTGCCTTCTTGGGGGGGACGGCACCGGAGGGGAGCGAAACCGTAGGATACCATCCGGCGGTTTCGCCAGCTGCGGCGAAAAGTCCACGACCCGGGTCGGAGTCCGGTTGGCGGAACACGTCGAGCTCGACCCGATCGGGCTGTGCTACGCCGACCGGGCCGAGCTCGCCGAGCGAGCGCAGCGAGGCACGCTCACTTCTTGATCGAGAGCTTCACCCCGGAGACTCCAGCCGTGAGACTCACGCCGCGAGTCTTCGCGTGCAGGCTCACCGAGACTCCGTTCTGGTTCGACATCACGAGGCCGCCGGCGCCGCCACCCACCGTGGCTCCGCCCGCCGCTGCGGTGTAGTTCCCGTCGAAGTCCTCGAGCTTGGAGAGGTGAGTCACGCTGCCCGTTGCGGCGATCGACGCAACGCCGGCCGTGCCCACGGTGAGTCCGTCGACGACCACGGGATAGGTCTTGCCCTTGTAGGTGAGCTTGCCTTCGCCCCACGAGTAGCCGACTCCGGCGGAGACCTGCTTGGCGGTGAGGCTCAGCGTGGCATCGGGCTTGGGCTTCGACGCCTTCTTGTCCGCGGCGCCGCCGATGCCGGCGATTCCGACGAGGCATATCACCACAATCGATGCGCGAACGAACGATCGAGCTTGCATGGGTTCCTCCTTGTGTGAGTCACCATATCAGAAACGCCAGGTGGGGCCGGCGGCAAACACGTAGCCGCCGCGGAAGTCCGTGCCCACGTCGATGAACAGCTGAAAGCGCCGGCTGAACGAGATCTGGCCGCCGAGGTCGTACATCCAGTAGGACACCGGTCGCTGGTCGGCTTCGAAGACCAGGCGGCCTTCCGGCAGGTCTACATGACCTTTGGCGGTGGCCGCGGTGTTCCAGTAGCCGGCGCCGATCCAGTACTGCATGGGAATCTCGTCAACTTTTCCGTTCCAGCCGATGCGAGAGCTCGCGATCAGCGCATGGAAGGTGTCGTCGAAGCCCATGTCGATCTGCTCGTAGTTGCAGTCGAGCACGCCGAAGAGCTGCTTGTAGCCCCCGGCCAGCGTGGCACCCCCGCCGCCCAGGAAGCCGTCGAGCTTCGTGTCGACCGTGGCCTGGGCCGTGCGCACGCCGGGGATCGGTCCGAGGCGCGGCACGTTCACCTGCAAGTGAGTCGCCGAGCTGTTGTTCACGTATCCGAACAGCGTGTAGACGTTCAGGAAGGGCAGGAGCCACACGTCGACCTTCAGGTTCGCATTCACCACGTTGCTCGTGGAGCCCAGATCGACGAACCTGCTGACCGAGCGCGGCGCGTTCGTGAGCCCGATGCGCAGATCGGTCACGTTGATGTCGCGGCCTTTGAGTCCGGTCATCACGAGCGCAACGCCGACGGACCGCGGCAGCTCGGCGCCCGCGGCGCGCGCCTGGTCGCCGAGCAGCGGCAGACCCGGGAACCACGAGTCGCTTTCGGGCTTCTTGTCGTCGGCATGCGCGAGCGGGCCGAGCAGAAGCGCCAGAGCGAGCGCGGGTAGCCAGCGCGTCACTTCTTCAGCGAGAGCGTCACTCCGGTCGAGCCGATCGTGAGACTCACTCCTTTGGTGGTGGCCGTGAGACGGATCTCGACGCCGTTCTGGTTGCGCATGACCAGCCCCGCGCGGCCGCCGCCCACGGTGGTGCCCGCGGCGGCGCCGGTGTAGTTGCCCGCGATGTCCTCGACCTTCTTCAGGTGATAGACGTCGCCCTCGGCCGTGGCCGAGGCGATGCCGACCGCGCCGACCGTGATGCCGTCCACGCTCACCGGGTAGTCCTTGCCGTCGTAGGTCAGCGTGCCCGTTCCCCAGGCGAAGCCGACGCCCGCGGCGATCTGCGTGGCAGACAGAGCCAGCTTCGCGTCGGGCTGGGGCTTCTCGTAGGCCGTGAGACACAGCGCGCTGAGCGCGATCGCGAGTGACCAGCGGAGTTTCATGGCACCACCTCGAAGTCACCAGGCTTCCAGCCGCCGTCGAAGGCCGCCTGCTCGGGACCGTACACGCGGAAATACGCGAACCAGCCCTTGTTGGGGAGAGTCTTGATCCACTGACCCTCGTGACCCGCGGGAGCGCTGGGTCCGAAGTAGAGCTCGGCGGCGCCGCCCTTCAGGTCCTTGAGCTCGAACAGCGAGCGCAGCGCGGCCTTGCCCTGGTCGGTCGCCACCTGGCTGCGGGTGTCGGTGTCGTACACGGTGACCGACCAGAACAGCTTTGCCGGGACCGGCAGCGGCACGGTCAGCTTGTAGCTCTTCGCGCCGTCGAGATACTGACCCTTGGCGTCGCGCAGCCCGAGCCAGTAGACCGAGCCGGAGCCCGCGCCGCGGCGGAACATGGCCGGCGAGGCGCCGATCGCCTGGTAGAACCAGACCTCGCGCGCGTCGACGTCGAGATACGACTCCGCCTCGAAGTCGCCGCTCTTGGGCTGCAGCCCGACCCACTCCCACTTGCGGTCGTTCCAGACCATGCGCTCGGGCCGGCGGTCGGCGAACGACTGCACGCGCATCTGGGCGTTTCCGATCTTGGCTGCCAGATCGAGGATCCCCTTCATGCGCGTGTCCGGCGTGAAGGGCTTGCCCTTGGCGATCCCGAGCACCGCGAGCTCGCCGTAATAGGGCCGGAACTCGTCGAACGCCGGCTCGCTCTCGATCACCTCGCGCAGCACCTGCCAGTACCGGAAGTTGTCCTCCCAGGCCAGCGGTGTGGTGTCTTGCGGCTTGGGAGTGAGATCGATCCAGGTCGGCGGCTTCCAGCCCTTGACCGGAGTCAGTGGGTGGACCTTCACCGTCTTGATGCGTTCGATGGCGGCGGTCAGGTCTCCGCCCACGGGGAGTGACCGCACGCCGACGATCAGGTTGTTGGTGGTGGACTTCCACACGAAGTAGCCGCTCGGGACCTTGCCCTTGTAGCCAGGCGGCAGCAACAGGTGCTTCCCGCCCTTGCCGGCATCGGGGCCGGGCATTCCCATGTCGGCCACCCAACGCTGGTTCACGTCGATCGCCACGACGATCAGCGGCCCCGCAGGCAGCTCGATCACGAACGGGCCACTGGACAGGTCCAGCGGTATCGGGCCGTAGGGCGTGTCGGAGTTGTAAGTGAAGCCGATGTGCATCGGCTTGCCGTCGAGCGTGCCGAACACGCGGTTCGGCATCACCCCGATGTCCTTGTTGCCCCGGATGATCGCCGCGCCGGACACCGTGGGATAGAAGAAGCGGTACGCCTGGATGGCGCGAATCAGGTCCGCGTCGTCGTACGCCTTCTGCACCGTCTCGGGCGTCGGATAGCCGTTCGCGAAGTGATAGTCGGCGGCGGGCGAGGTCTTGGCTGCTTCGGGCGCCGCTTTCTCGGCGGGCTTCGTGCCCGCACAGCCGAGCATGGCGGCGAGAAGCAGAGTGAGACATACGCGCATTTCTAGTTCTCCGTCTTCACAGTGAGTGGCAGCTGGAAGTTGAGGCCCATGAACACCTGCCATTGCGGCGCGAGGCCGTCGTGCCAGAAGGTGTACTGGGGCTCCGCGAACAGGTTGATCTTGGTGCCGTTCGAGAGCTTCCACACCTTGCCCAGCCCGAGTCCGATCGGGATGAAGTAGTCACTCCCGATCAGGTCGAAGTTCATGGTCGCCGTGCTGCGCAGGTAGAACGCGGCGGGCAGGTTCACGATCACGAACGGCTGGGTCTGGATCGCGCTCTGCCGGTCGCGCGTGCCGTCGTGGCCCGCGAAGGAGCGCTGATAGGTGACGAGCGCCCCGAGCAGGCCCCACGAATGCGCCGAGACCACGGTCGCCGCGGCGCCCGCCTGCCACTTTCCCGTGCCCAGACGCGGGTCCTGTGCGGTCGGGAAGGTGACTTGCGGGCCCACGCCCAGCTCGAGCGGCCCCGCCCTGAACAGGAAGATGTCCAACAGGTTGATGTCGCCGAAGCCCGTGGTGGATCCGGGCGGGTTCGGCTCGTCGGGCGAAGTCACGACCGGCACCGTGAGCCGCGCGAGCTGTGGCAGGCCGAAGAGCCTGAACGGCACGGTCGCGCGGTAGAGGCCGCTGTTGCCGTCGGTGTCGGGATCGAGCCGGTAATAGGAGTGGACGTACTGGTCCTGGAAGTTCAGCCCCAACGACGGAGTGAGTGGGTTGTTGGACTTGTTCATGTCCTCGCTCGACGGGCCTCCGTCGCCGCGAGCCACGGAAGCGGCGAGCCAGCACGCGCAGAGCGGTGCGAGAATCCAGAGACGAGTCACCGGGTTGTCCCCTCCGAGTGCGCAGTCTACCCGCCGCGCGCGATTTCGGGGAACCGCGGCGCGTCGGTTACTATGGCCGTGCATGGCGGACCTGCGGCGCTACCGCGAGAAGCGCGATCCGAACGCGACGCCCGAGCCGTTCGGCCTGGATGCCGACGCGCGTCCGATCGCGCCGGGCGCCGCGCGCATCTTCGTGGTGCAGCAGCATGCGGCGCGCTCCATGCACTGGGACTTCCGGGTCGAGATCGACGGCGCGCTCGTGAGCTTCGCGATCCCGAAGGGGCCCACGCTGGACCCGAAGGAGAAGCGCTTCGCCGCACAGACCGAGGATCACCCGCTCGAGTACGCCGACTTCGAGGGAGTCATTCCCAAGGGCAACTACGGCGCAGGGGCGATGATCGTGTGGGACCGCGGGAGCTACCACACGGTCGAGGGTCACTCCCCCTCGGAGGGGCTCGCCGCCGGAAAGCTCGACCTCTTGCTCGCGGGTCACAAGCTGCGCGGGCGCTTCACTCTGGTGCGCATGAAGGGCGAGGGCGGCAAGAGCTGGCTGTGGCTGGCCAAGCGCCGGGGCGAGCCGCCCAAGGGCGAGGTGGTGGAGAACGAGCCCGGGTCGGTGCTCTCGGGGCTCACCGTGGCGGAGCTCGGCGCAGGCGTGAGCCGCAGCGAGGAGGTCGAGTCACTCGCCCGGGCGGCGGGCGCGCCGCTGCGCGCGCTGCCCGACGCTGCGCTCGAGCCGATGCTCGCCGAGAGCGCCGAAGACGCGTTCACCCGGGATGGCTGGCTGTTCGAGGTGAAGTACGACGGCGCGCGCGTGATCGCGGTCAAGCAGCGCGACGGTACGCCCCGGCTCGTGGCGCGCAGCGGGCGCGACGTGACCCTGGCCTACCCGGAGATCGCACGCGCCGTGCGCCACCTGCCGGTCGCCGAGTGCGCGATCGACGGCGAGGTGGTGGCGCTGGACGAGCGCGGACGCGCCTCGTTCGAGAGACTCCAGCCGCGCTTCCGGAACGAGCCGAGCCCGCGCGGCGAGATCGAGATACCGCTCTGCTACTACGCGTTCGATGCTCTGTCGGCCATGGGCCACGACCTGCGCGCCGTGCCGCTCGCGGCGCGCAAGGAGATCCTGTCTCACTTCGTGCCGCGGCTCGGCTTCGTGCGCTTCTCGGACCACGTGGCGGGCGCGGGCGAGGCACTGCTCGAAGCGGCGCGCGAGGCGGAGCTCGAGGGCATCGTCGCCAAACGCGCCGACTCGCGCTACGAGAGCGGCCGCCGCTCGAAAAACTGGCTGAAGATCAAGCTGCCCCGCACGGCCAGGCTCGCGATCGTGGGTTACTCGAAGGGCAAGGGCTCGCGCGAGGCGCTGGGGTCCGTGCTGCTCGCGTGGCGCCTGAAGGGCGAGTGGGTCTACGCGGGCAGCGCGGGCTCGGGGCTCGACGACCGCCGGGTGGCAGAGCTGCGCGAGTCACTCGACGCGGCGCGCGTCGCCGAGCCGCAGTTCAAGGGCGAGGTACCCTTGCGCGGCGTGGTGTTCTCCAAGCCCGAGCTCGTGTGCGCGGTGCGCTACACCGAGGTCACCTCCCAGGGCATGCTGCGCCACCCCGTGTTCGTAGGGCTCGTCGCAGGCGCGTCGCTCGACGAGTGCGTCGCGCCCGTGGAGGTCGCGGGCGTGCCCGAACCGCCGCCGGCCCCCGAGCCGGTGCCAAAGAAGCGCCAGCAGGACGACGGCCAGCCGCGACTCACCCGGCTCGAGAAGGTGTTCTGGCCCGCCGAGGGCTACACCAAAGGTGACCTGCTGGCCTACTACGAGGTGGTCTGGCCCTGGCTCGCGCCCTACCTGAAGGACCGGCCGCTCGTCCTGACCCGCTACCCCGATGGCATCGAGGGCAAGTCGTTCTACCAGAAGAACGCGCCCGACTTCACGCCCGACTGGGTCACGCGCCAGGAGATCGAAGGCACCGACTATTTCATCTGCAACGAGCTGCGCACGCTCTTGTACGTGGTCAACTCGGGCGCGATTCCCTTGCACGTCTGGCACTCGCGCATCCAATCACTCGACCGGCCCGACTGGCTCGTGCTCGACCTCGACCCCAAGCAAGCCCCCTTCGCGCACGTGGTCCAGATCGCGAGACACATTCACGACATGCTCGATGAGCTCGGCGCCGCGCACTTCGTGAAGACCTCCGGCCAGGACGGCTTGCACGTGCTCCTGCCGCTGGCGGCCGCGCTCGACCACGACGACACGCGCCGCCTGGCCGAGGTGCTCGCGCGCGCGGTCGTGGCCGACCTGCCGAAGATCGCGACCATCACGCGGCCCGTGGCCGCGCGCGGCGACCGCGTATACGTCGACTACCTCCAGAACGGCCGCGGCAAGCTGATCGCGTCGATCTTCTCCGTACGCCCGCGTCTGCACGCGCCCGTGTCGATGCCGCTCGAGTGGAAGCGAGTGACCGCGCGCCTGGACCCCACGAAGTTCACGATCAAGACCGCGCCTGCGCAGCTGGCAAGGACCGGCGATCCGATGCTCGGCGTGCTCGGCCCGGG
The DNA here is from genome assembly GCA_035498015.1 of Myxococcota bacterium. Lineage (NCBI taxonomy): Bacteria > Pseudomonadati > Myxococcota > Myxococcota bacterium. The sequence continues at coordinate 1,193 of DATKAO010000081.1, read as the reverse complement.
TGTCGACGCGGTCGAGCTACTGGGCGCCCTGGCCCAGCGCCTGGGCGAGTGAGCGCGCGCTCGTCGCCGGATCGAACGCGAACGGCGCGAGCCCGTGGTAGCCTCGCGGCCATGGACGCCCTCGAAGCACTCACGACCACGCGCGCCATGCGCCGGCTGAAGCCCGACCCCGTGCCCGAAGAGCTCTTGAAACGCGTGATTCACGCGGCCACCTGCGCCTCGAGCCCCGGTAACTCCCAGGGCTGGGACTTCGTGGTCGTGCGCGACCCGGCCCAGCGCAAGCGCATCGGCGACGTGGTGCGGGCGCAGGTGCTGCCGCGCCTGGTGCCCATTCCGGACTCGGGCGGAGTGCCCGTCGCGCGCCTGCGCATGATGCGCGGCGCGCAATACCTCGCGAGTCATTTCGACGCGGCGCCCGTGGTCATCTTCGTCTGTGGCGCCTCGATCTACCCGCCCGGGAACCCCTACGACGAGTTCGTGCCCGCGGCGCTGTATCCGGCGGCGCAGAACCTGATCGTGGCCGCGCGCGCCATGGGTCTCGGCACCGTCTTCACCACGTTCCACATGATGTGCGAGCCGCAGCTGCGCGAGATCATCGGCCTGCCGGCCTCTCACCGCATCCAGGTCACGATTCCGCTCGGCTGGCCCGAGGGCCGGTTCGGGCCCGTCGCGCGCAAGCCGGTCGAAGAAGTCATTCACTGGGACCGCTTCTGAGACTCACGCCTCCTGCCGATCGAGTCAGGCATGGGGGCTGGAGAAGGCATGCTGTCCCGGGCCGGAGGCTACGCGCCGGCCGGTCCGCGCTGGTGGGAGCCGCGCCGCCTCTGGTACAACGCCGTGCTGGCCGCGGCGATCGGCTGGCTCCGCCGGCCGCACCGCGAACGCGATCCGGCGCTCGCCGACGGCTACCGCTCGATCGGCGGACTCACTCTCGAGCGCTTCCTCGAGCTGCACTCCGGCAACCCTTGGGGAAGGGCATTCGTCACGTCGCTCTTCGCCGTCTGGGCGCTCTCGGCATACTGGATTTTTCTACGCGGCGGAGCGGAGAAGCTGTGCGGCATCCCGGCTTCGTGCGCGGCGCGCCCGGCCCGCGCGAGATCAAGCTGGTCTGGGCCGCGGCCATCGCCGCTGGCGTCGCCGCGCTGTTCCTGTCCGGCGCAGTGTGATCCGCTGACTTGCACTTGCGCACTCGT
>DATKAO010000080.1 GCA_035498015.1 Myxococcota bacterium | reverse complement strand
CCTGGTCCGCCGCATCCTCGAGGAGACCGGCCTCGAGGTGCAGACGGCCGAGACCGGCCGTGGCGCCGTCGACGCGGCGCTGCACGGAACGTTCGACCTGGTGCTGATGGCGCTCGACATGCCGGTCATGGACGGCTTCGGCGCAGTCGCCGCGCTGCGCCACGTGGGCTGCACCGCGCCGATCGTGGCAGTCGCCGCCCCGGCCGACGCCGGCCTGCGCGAGCGCTCCCGCGGCTTCGGGTTCGACTCGTTCCTGCTGCAGCCGTTGTCGCGACTCTCGGTGCTCGAGCTGGTCGCCCAGTACGTGCGGGGCCGGGTCGCGAACCGCGCGCAAGCCTGACTCGCCCGCTCACTCCGCCGCGTCTCGGGAGAGCTCAGTTCAGCGTGTACACGAAGTTGCCCTCCGAGCCCACGGAGAGCATGACCAGGACCGCGAACAGGGTCAGCACGATCAGCATCGGAAGGAGCCAGAACTTCTTCCGGACGCGCAGATAGTCCCAGGTGCGTGACACGCGGCGGATGTTCGGGCGGCGGGGCTAGATGTGCAAGTCCTCGCGCAGCCAGCCGTCGGGCGGGCCGGCGAAGCGCGCGGGCGAGAGCGGGGAGAGGTCGAGTGCGCGGTAGCGGCCGTCGCAGATGAGCTCGGCCACGCCCACGCCGATCGCGCGCGACTGCATGACGCCGCGGCCGGTGAAGCTGTGGGCCTCGATGGCGTTGGCGAAGCCGGCGATCGGGCCGAGCACGCCGCTGCAGTCGGGAGTCACTGCGTAGAGGCCCGCCCAGCCGCGCACGTGGTGGGCGCGCTCGAAGCTCGCGGCGCGGTGCGCCAGGCGCGGCCAGATCTCGCGCTCGAAGAACTCGTCGCCGTCGTAGTCGAAGCGGTAGCCGGCGGGCTCGTCGGCGTTGGAGTAGCCGGCCAGCGTGTACGGCCCTTCGGGGTGGAAGTAGACGCCCGACGCGTCGACGATCATCGGCCCGCCGTGCAGGTCGACGCCCTGCGGCACGTCGTGCGCGCGCACGTCGACGATCGAGATCTGTCGGCGCACGGGTTGGCTGAAACTGTGCACGCCGAGGCGCGCGGAGACGATCGGGCTCCACGCGCCTAGCGCGTTCACGAATACGTCGGGACGGATCGACACGTGGTCGACCGCGGCCTCGCGGGGTACACCGTTCTGTGTCAGGATGCGCTCGATCACGCGCGCCTCGTCCGCCGGGTCGCCCTTGGCGATCACCGTGAAGTCGACGCGTTCGACCGCTCGCACGCCGGGGGCGCGCTCCGCGACCTCGATCCCGTCCAGGTGATGGCGGCGCAGGAAGCGCGCGCCGCCAGCGATCGCACGCTCCTGATACAGGCGGCGCAGCGCGTTCGGGTTGAGCAGCCCGTCGCTCGGGGAGAAGGTCGCGCCCACCAGCTCCTCGAGGCTCCGATCCACGATCGGGAAGCGGCGAGACACTTCCGCGGGCGCCAGCAGCTCGACCTCGACCCCGAGCCGCGCCTGCAGCGAGCGCGCCTCTCGTGCCTTGGCCCACAGCTCCGCGTCGGCGTAGAGCCACAGGTAGCCCGCGCGCCGGAACGAGAGCTCCTCTGCATGCGCGCCGAAGAACGCCAGTGTGTCGCGGCAGGCGGCGACGTTCACGGCCTGCCACCAGGTGGCGCGCGCGCCGCCGGCGTTGAGCTCCGACGAGGCGTAGCGGCCGGCCAGGTCCACGTCGACCACGGACACGTCGCGCACGCCGCGCTCCGCGAGCGCGCACGCGATCGACGATCCGATCACCCCCGCGCCTGCGACGAGAACCCGGGTGCGCTCCACGAACAGAGAATCGGCAACGGAGTCAGACGCTACAATGCCCGCGCCGATGGCTGCGGGGGAAGGCGAAGCGGGGGTGCCGCGCCGCGCGTTTCTGGAGACGCGCGAGCTCCCGGAGCTCGTGTTCGGCGTGGCGCTGGCGCAGCCGGCGGCGTGCCGACGTGTGCTGGGCGCGCGCCGGGGCGGACGCGTGGGATTCGTGCTCGCCTGCGTCTTGCTCGCCTTGGCTGCACCGAGCGCGCGTTTCGCGGCGGCGATGCTGGCGCTGCACGTCGTGCTCACGCTGGGGGCGGGGCTGGCGGGCCGCCCGACGCGGAGTCACACCACGCGCGAGGTGCAGAGACTCGCGCTGTGGACGGCGCTCGTGCCGCTGGCGATTGCGGCGCTCGCGCGGCCGTTCTTCGGGCCGGGAGGTGGGACCTTGCTGCCCGCGGCGGTCGTGACCGGGCAGCTCCTGCTCTGGCGCGCCCTGGCGGCGAGCCGGAGCTCGCGCAAGTCGTAGACCGCGGCCGCCCGCGGGCGCAAACGACTCAGTTCGGGGCGGGCGCCGCCGGGGGCGCCGCAGGCGGCGCGGCGGCCGGCTTCGCGGTCGACGCCGCCTCCGGCCACAGCTCGCCGGGGCGCGCGTAGTTGAAGCCGTGCGTGTTCAGGACCCGGGTCTGCGACCGGTTCTTGAGCGGGATCGTGCTCGTCTGCAGGCGCTGCGGCGGCTTGCACTCCTTGGGCGGAGCCGTCGAGAGCTTCGGCACGTGAGTCGGGTCGCCGGCGGGCGGAGTGACCTGCGCCTGCGCGCCGCTGCGCTCGGAGTCGGCCTGGCCGACCACGGCCACGCCGCCGACCGAGAACACGAGTGATATGAGAACCAGTGAAAGGACCAGCCCAGCGCGCATGCGGAATCCTCCGGGATCGCAATGCACATCGGCGCCGCGGGCTTCGAGCTTGAGCGCTGCGCAGATCCGGCGTAGGTTGCGCACGAGATGCGCGCTCGTGAGTCGTCGTTGCGCGAGATCGAGCGGCAGGTCCCCGGCTGCGCGCGCTGCCCGCGGCTCGCCGCGTTCCTGGCGGAGTCGCGCAGCCTGCGCGCCGACTACTGGAACCGGCCCGTACCCGGCTTCGGCGACCGCAAGCCGTGGCTCGCGATCGTGGGGCTCGCGCCCGGGCTGCACGGCGCCAACCGGTCGGGCCGCCCCTTCTTCATGGACGCATCGGGCGAGTGGCTCTACGGCGAGCTGGGCCGGCGCGGCTGGTGGGACGGCGAGAGACTCCGCGGCGTGTACATCCTGAACGCCGTGAAGTGCGTGCCGCCGCAGAACCGCCCCACCACCGACGAGCAGGCGCGCTGCCGGCCGTGGCTCGCGCAGGAGTTCCAGGCGCTGCCCGACGTGCGCGTCGTGCTGGCGCTGGGCCAGATCGCCTGGCAGGCCAGCCTGCGCTGCTTCGGGCTCGCCCCGCTCGCGCGCCATCCGTTCGCGCACGGCGCGGAAGTGACTCCCGCGGGCGGACCGCCGCTCCTCGCGAGCTACCACCCGTCGCGCCAGAACACGAACACGGGCGTGCTGACCCGCCCCATGTGGCGCGCGATCTTCAGCCGCGCAGCACGCCTGGCCGGAGCGTGACCAGCGCCCAGTACGCGATCGGCAGGACCCCCGCGGCCGCCGTCCGGTGCAGCCCCGCCACGAAGCCGAGCGGGACGAGATATGGCCGCGCGCCCTCGGGTGACTGACCGAGCGCGGCGCGCAGCTCGGCTTCCCAGCCGACCACGTCGCCCATCAGCATGAGCACGCACACCGCGAGCACCAGCGCCGCCCCGCCGCCGACGGCGGCCGCAGTGCGCGGCGCGCCGAGCCAGGGCGTGGCGGCGACCAACGCCAGGAACAGCACGGCCACGAAGCCGTGCGCGTGCATGCCGCGCTCGAGCCGCTTGCCCTGCGTGCCCGCGCGCAGCTCGTAGCGGTAGGTGCCGCTCATCTCGTGGCGCTCGAACGACAGCTCGCGTGTCTCGTCGGGCGACTGGCGCAGGAGCGCCGCGGCGACGGCCGTGAATGGTCGCTCCAGCTCGGCGTACACGGGAGTCACTGCCGCGAGCCAGGTCAGGGCACCGTAGGCCAGCGCGAAGCGCGCCGCGAGCCACAGCACGCGTCTAGACATCGTCGGGCTGCGTGCTCTGGATCCAGATCAGGAGCGTGGCGAGGCAAACCAGCGAAATGAACGCCGGCCACACGTACACGTGCACCAGCTCGAAGGCGCGCGGCGAAGTGGCATTCAGCACGCACAGCGTGAGCACGCGCGCGAAGTTGGTCACGAGCACGACCGCGAAGCCCAGCACGACCCCGCGCAGCCGCGCGCGCCAGGGTGCCGGGAACACCAGAATGGCCGACGCCAGGAAGATCCCCACGTCGACCCCCGTGCAGCCGTTCACGATCTCGACCGCCGCCGGCCCCACGAACACGCGCTCGCCCACGGCAGTCACTTCCTTCAGGAACGGCGAGAGCACCACCGCCGCCAGAGCTGCCACTCCGTTGCGCACGTGCGACAGCAGCACCCGGTCGACCGCGTCCACGAGCAACAGATTCGAGAGACCCACGACCAGGCAGAGATAGAGGGCGATCCGCGCCGCGAGCGCGACGCGCGTCGCACGCGGCGCCGCGTTCTCGCCGTCAGCGCGCGAAGCCATGCGGCGACTTATAGCACCCGCCGTGTTGACTGTACCCCGGGGGAAGCGCGGGCTAGCATCGGCGCCGTGACCGGACAGGACCTGCCGCGCATCACCACGGAAGTGCCGGGGCCGCGGTCGCGAGCGCTGGCGGAGCGACTGGCGGCCGTCGAGTGTCCGGAGGTGACTTGGCAGGGCCCGCCCGCGCCGCTGTTCTGGGAGA
>DATKAO010000079.1 GCA_035498015.1 Myxococcota bacterium | reverse complement strand
GATGAGCTGGCGCACGCTCGACTCGCGCGACGGCGAGCCGAGGTGACCGCGGAAGTATTTCGACGCGACGATGTTCGTGGCCATCGGCGACCACGACTCGGGCACCTCGACGTTCTGCTGCTCGAAGACGACCTCGCCGCCTTCGCCGCTGATCTTGGCGGTGCGCCGCTCCCAGCGAACGCTGGAGAACGGATCGTTCCCCGCGCGCGTAAAGTGGCGGCGGATCGGAATCTCGACGTCGTTGTGCTCCATGGTGTCGTCGTTCTCGGCCACTCTAGCTCCCGCTCCGTGCCCCAACCCCGAGGCCCGGTCGCGTCGAGAGAAAAATTCCGGGCCCAAGGAGAGGCCCTGTACTTCAGAGCCCCCGAACGCGAGCCCTCCTCCAGAGCCCTCGCCCGCTTCCACCCGGCCGCCCGTAGCCCCCCTGGCTGCCAAGTCGGAATCCTTGGAATCCCGGAGACCCTTTCTACCGCGGGCCTGGGCGAGGGTCAACCTGCCTGCCACTAGATCTTGAGTGTATCGTCTCCGGACTGCCAAGATATTGAGATTCCACGGGTTTATTGCACGTGTCCTTTGACCCTCAGCTGGGCCGGCCCGGACCGTCCAGGAGGTCGGTCGGGAAACCCCGCGAGAAGCCAGCGATTTCATCTTCGGGGGCCGGATCGGGTCGCCTTGCATTCGGATCCGCACGTCTGATATCCGGGCGGACATGGATTTCGGGTTCAGCGAAGAACAGGACCTCCTGCGGGCCGAGGTGCGCAAGCTCCTCGACGGGCGCTGCGGGCTCGAGCGGGTGCGTAAGCTGATGGAGACCGGGCCGGGCTACGACCCGGACGTCTGGCGCGAGCTCGCAGAGCTCGGCTGGCTCGGGCTCACGATTCCGGAGGCGTACGGCGGCGCGGGGCTCGGCTGGGTCGACCTGGTGGTGCTGCTGCAGGAGACCGGCCGCTCGCTCTTCCCGTCGCCGCTGATCTCGACCACGCTCGCCGCGGCGGCCGTGCTCGAGAGCCGGAGCGAGGAGCAGAAGCAGCGCTGGCTCCCGAGCCTGGCCGACGGCACGCGCGTGGGGACGCTCGCGTTCCTCGAGGCGAGTGACTCGTTCGCGCCGGGCGCAATCGCGCTCACCGGCAAGCCGGACGGCGACGCCTGGCTGCTCACCGGCGAGAAGCGCTACGTGCACGATGCCGGCGCCGCGAACCTGTTCGTGGTCGCGTTCCGCACGGGCGGCGCCGCGACCGACCTGGCGCTGGCCATCGTGGACGCGGGCGCAGCGGGAGTCACTTCGGCGGGCTTCCCGACCATCGACGCCACCAAGCGCCTGGGCACCTTGAAGCTCGAAGGGGCGCGCGTGCCCCGGAGCGCCGTGCTCGGCGTGCCCGGCGCAGCCTGGCCGGCGATCGAGCGGCTGCTCGACCTGGGCGCCGTGGCGGTCACGGCCGAGCTCACCGGCGCGGCCGAGGCCGCGCTCGCGATCACGACACAGTACGCCAAGGACCGGCTGCAGTTCGGTCACCCGATCGGGAAGTACCAGGGCGTGAAGCACCCGCTGGCCGAGATGCACGTGGAGCTCGAGTCGACCAAGTCACTCTTGTACTACGCGGCCTGGGCCGTGGCCGAGAGCCCGGGCGAGCTGCCGCGCTCGGCGTCGCTGGCCAAGGCCTTCGGCAGCGACGCGTTCACGCGCATCGGCATCGACGGCGTGCAGCTGCACGGCGCCGTGGGCTACACCGCCGAGTACGACATCCAGCTGTATCTGAAGCGCGCCAAGTGGGCGCGGCCGGCGTTCGGTGACTCGGACTTCCACTACGAGCGCGTCGCGCGCCTCGGAGGACTGTGATGGACTTCAAGCTGAGTCCGCAGGAGGAGGCCTTCCGCGCCGAGGTGCGCGCCTTCCTCGACCAGAACCTGCCCGAGGGCGCCAACAAGTTCGACCCGCGTTTCCTCGCGGAGTGGAACAAGAAGGTGCGCGCCAAGCGCTGGGTCGGCTTCTCCTGGCCGAAGGAGGTCGGTGGCGGCGGCGGCGGGATCATGGAGCAGGTCGTGCTCAAGGAGGAGATGTCGAAGCGCAAGGCGCCGCCGCTCGGCGTCTGCTTCATGGGCCTGGCCTGGGTCGGCCCCGCGATCATCCAGTACGGCACCGAGGCGCAGAAGCAGCGCTTCATCCCCGACATCCTGGACGGCGCGTACCAGTGGTGCACGGGTTACTCGGAGCCGAGCACGGGCAGCGACCTGGCAGCGCTGCAGTGCAAGGCCGTGCGCGAGGGTGACTCCTACGTGGTGAACGGCCAGAAGATCTGGACGTCGATCGCCATGTGGTCGAAGTGGATCATCCTCTTGGTGCGCACGGACCCGAACGCGGCCTCGAAGCACGACGGCATCACCTGTCTCCTGGTCGAGATGTCGACCCCCGGCATCGAGGTGCGCCCGATCCAGAACATGTCGGGCGGGGCGATGTTCGCCGAGGTGTTCTTCAACGACGTGCGCGTGCCGGTCGAGAACCGGCTCGGCGCCGAAGGGCAGGGCTGGCAGGTCACGGTGTCCGCGCTGCAGAGCGAGCGCTCGAGCATCGCGGAAGTGACCGCCATGTACCGCAAGCTCGAGGAGCTGCAGGAGCTGGCCAAGCGCACGCAGCGCAACGGCCAGCCCGCGGCGCGCGACCCACGCGTGCGGCGGCAGCTCGCCGTGTTCGAGGCCAAGATCGAGGCCATGAAGCTGAACGGCCTGCGCGCGCTCACCTTGCAGCTCAAAGGCGCCCCGCTCTCGAGTGAGACGTCGATCAACAAGCTCTTGCGCGCGGAGCTCGAGGTCGACATGGGTGACTTCGCGCTCGAGCTCCTGGGCAGCGCCGCGGTCTACCGCTCCGGCACGCCCGAGACCGTCGACGGCGGCCGCTGGCAGACCGGCGCGCTGAACTGGCCCGAGGTCGTGATCGGCGGCGGCACGCCCAACATCCAGAAGAACATCATCGCCGAGCGCATCCTGCACCTGCCGAAGGACTGACCCTGCCCACCTTCGACGAGACGCTGCGGCAGGCGATCACTGCGAACCTGGCGCGCTTCGAGCCGCGGGCCGCCAGGGGCGAGCAGCTCGCGCACGCGGCGGTCGCGGCCACGCTGGTCGGTGACCCGCAGGGCCGCGCGTGCTTCCTGATCACGCGGCGCTCGTCGCGCCTGCGCGACCACCCGGGTCAGTGGGCGTTGCCCGGCGGCCGGGTCGATCCGGGCGAGACGGCCGAGGAGACCGCGCGCCGCGAGCTCTTGGAGGAGCTCGGCCTCGGGCTGCCCGCCGCGAGCGTGCTGGGGCGGCTCGACGATTACGCCACCCGTTCCGGCTTCGCGATCACCCCGATCGTGGTCTGGGGCGGAGTGACTCCCGCGCTCGTCCCGAATCCCGCGGAGGTCGAGCACGCCTACGTGGTGCCCGTCTCGGACCTCGACCGGCCCGAGATCCCGCAGCTCCGCACCATCCCGGAAAGTGACCGACCGGTGATCTCGCTGCCGATCCCCATGTTGAACGCCAGCATCCACGCGCCCACCGCCGCGGTACTATTCCAGCTTCGCGAGGTGGCGATCCACGGCCGCGACACGCGAGTGGCTCACTTCGAGCAGCCCGTGTTCGCCTGGCGATAGCGGGGAGTGACCATGACGAGCAGCTCGGACCCGAAGCCGAAGGCGGCCGCCGCCCCGCCGAAATGGGCGGTGAAGGCGCTGACGCGCACGCACGTGTTCCTGAACCGCCTCACCGGCGGACGCTGGTTCAACAGCCTGCAGGGCGACGACGTCTGCTTCGTGACCATGAAGGGCGCGAAGAGCGGACGGATGTTGACGATCCCGCTCATGTACGTGCCCTATGGCCAAGGCGTGTTGCTGGTCGCGTCCCTGGGCGGCGCGCCGAAGAACCCGGTCTGGTACGGGAACCTCGTGAAGCATCCCGAGCTCTCGGTCACTCACCGCGGCCGGCGCATGGAGCTGCGCGCGAGGCTGGCTCGGGCCGACGAGAAGCCCAAGCTCTGGCCGATCTGCGACAGTCACTACGCGCCGTATGCCGACTACCGCGCGCGCACGAGCCGGGACATCCCGATCTTCGTGTGCGAGCCGAGGGGGTGACCCGATGAAGCGGATCCTGCTCGTGGTCGTCGTGATTCTGGTGGCCTGGCTCGGGTCGCTGTTCTACCTGGGCAGCCCGGCCGCGGGCGAGGTCGTGATGGTCACCACGACCGACGCCTCGGGAGCGAAACACCAGACCCCGCTCTGGATCGTGGACCGCGACGGTCAGCCGTGGCTGCGCGCCGGGAACGCCGCCTCGGGCTGGGTCGAGCGCGTGCGCGCGAATCCGCGGGTCGAGATCGAGCGCAACGGCAGCACCAGCGCGTACCGCGCCACGCCCGCGCCGGAAGCCACTGCCGAGATCGACGCGCTCGTGCGCGCGAAGTACGGCGCCAAAGATGTGCTCGTGGGCTGGCTCATGCCCGGCTCGCGCAAGAGCACGCTGGCGCTGCGGCTGGAGCCCGTCGCGCCCTAGGGCCTGCGCGCGTCGTCCATCACGCCTCCAGCCCGTTGCGCCGGATCAGCTCGCTGAAGAACGCGGCGCTGTGCTTGGGAATGCGCGCTTGTGTCTGGAAGTCGGTCCACACGATGCCGAAGCGCTTCGAGTAACCGAACGCCCACTCGAAGTTGTCGAGCAGCGACCAGACGTAGTACGCGCGCACGTCGGCGGCGCCGTCCCGGATGGCCGCGTGCATGCCGGCGATGAAGCCGCGCAGGAGCTCCGTGCGCTCCACGTCGTCGACCGCGCCGCCTGCCGGCGCGGTGTTGTCGCACACGCCGTTCTCGGTCACGTAGATCCTCGGCTTGCCGTATTCGGCCGACACGAAGCGCAGGAAGTCACCCAGCGCGAAGGGCGCCGACTCGTAGCCCATGGGCAGGAGCGGCAGCGTCGGCGGCGCGTTGCGGTAGCCGACGCCCCGCGTGCGGTCGGCCAGCACCTGCCGGCGGCTGTACAGGTTCACGCCCAGGAAGTCGGTCGGCGCAGCGATCGCGCGCAGGTCGTCGGCCTCGATCGGCAGCGCGGCGGAGTTGCGCTCGTAGTAGGCGAGCACCGACTTCGGGTAGCCGCGGCCGTACACTGGGCCGTGCCAGGTGCGGGTGTCGAAGTCGCGCGCCAGCTCGCACGCCGCGCGTGACTCATCGGTCGAGTCGGCGGGCTCGTAGCTGGTGTTGGCGTTGGTGATGCCGATCTCGCCGCGCACGCCCGAGGCGCGGAACGCGGCCACGGCCAGGCCGTGCGACAGCAACAGGTGGTGGATCGCGCGGCCCGCGAGCCGCACGTCGCGGATGCCGGGCGCGAGCACGCCCGCGCGGTAGCCCATCATCGAGGTCACGATCGGCTCGTTGTGAGTGATGAAGCGAGTCACGCGGTCTCCGAGCCGCCGGTACACCAGCGCCGCATAGTCGGCGAAGCGCTGCGCGGTGGTGCGCTCGGCCCAGCCTCCCAGGTCCTGCAGCGCCTGCGGCAGGTCCCAGTGGTAGAGCGTGAGGCAGGGCTGGATGCCCGCGGCGAGTAACTCGTCGACCAGGCGCGAGTAGAAGTCGAGCCCGCGCTCGTTCGCTTCGCCTGCGCCGAACGGCTGCACGCGCGGCCACGAGACCGAGAAGCGGTAGGTCTGCAGCCCCAGGCGCTTCATCAGCGCCACGTCGTCGCGGTAGCGGTGGTAGTGGTCGCAGGCCACGTCGCCCGTGTCTCGCTCCTGCACGCGGCCGGGCTGCTGGCAGAACACGTCCCAGATCGAGAGACCCTTGCCGTCCTCGCGCGCGGCGCCTTCGATCTGATACGCAGCCGTCGCCGCGCCCCACTGGAAGCCCTTCGGGAACTCGAGAAACGCCATGCGCGCATCGTACCAGGCGCCTATGCTCGGCGCGGATGACGGACGTTCCCGCGCACTACGGCGCGCTGCTCGCGGAGCGCCGCGCCAGCGCCGCCGCCGCCGCGCGGCGCACGCGCTGGCTCTCGAACGCGCGCCTGGCCGTGTTCGCGACGGGCCTGGGCGTGGCCTGGCTCGCGTTCTGGGCGGGCCGAGTGAGTGGCGGGTGGCTCGCGCCGCTCGCGGCCGGCTTCGTGGCGCTCGTGCTGCGGCACGAGGCGGCGCGGCGCGACGAGCTCCGCGCGCGGCGCGGCGTGGAGTTCTACGAGCGCGGGCTCGCGCGGCTCGGCCTGCTCGACGCGCCCTGGGGCAACACCGGAGAGCGTCACGCGGACCCCGCTCACCCCTACGCCGCGCAGCTCGATCTGTTCGGGCCGGGCTCGTTGTTCGCACTCTTGTCCCAGGCGCAGACCGCGAGCGGCCAGGCGCGTCTGGCCGGCTGGCTGCTCGAGGCCGCGGCGCCGGACGAGGTGCGCGCGCGCCAGCAGGCGGCCGAAGAGCTGCGGCCGCGCCTCGCGCTGCGCGAGGACTGGTTCAGCGCCGGGCCCGAGGTGCGCGAGGGCGTGCACCCGGAGTCACTCGTGGCCTGGGCCACGGCGCCGGCCCGGCTCGCGGGCAGCGCGTCGCGCGTCGCGCTCGCGGCGCTCGGGCTGGCGACCGCGTGCGCGCTCGTCGCGGCCTTCGTGTGGACGGAGACGACCCCTGCGCTCTTGGTGCTGGGCCTCGCCGAAGGCGCCGTGATGGTCGTCCTGGGCCGGCGCGTGACGGCCGTGCTGCATGCGATCGAGCCGCGCGCGCGCGACCTCGCGCAGCTCGCGGTCCTCCTGGCACGGGTCGAGCGGGAGCGCTTCACCTCGCCGCGGCTCGTCGCGCTGCGCGCCGCGCTCGACACCGACGGCGAGCCGGCATCGCGCCAGATCGCCCAGCTACACCGGATCGTGTCGGTGCTCGACTGGCGTCGCAACCAGCTGTTCGCGCCGATCGCGCTGGTGCTGCTGTGGGGCGCGCAGGGCGCGTACGCGCTCGAAGCCTGGCGCGCGCGCTGCGGCGCCGGAGTGGCGCGCTGGCTCGAGACCCTGGGCGAGCTCGAGGCGCTGTCCGACCTGGCGGGCTACGCCTTCGAGCACCCGGACGACCCGTTTCCCGAGGTCTGCGACGGGGGCCCGCTGTTCGACGCCGAGCAGCTGGGTCACCCGCTGATCGACGAGGGGCGCTGCGTGCGCAACGACCTGTGTCTCGACGCGAGTCACGCGCTGGTCGTCGTCTCGGGCTCGAACATGTCGGGCAAGAGCACCTTCCTGCGCAGCGTGGGCACGGCGCTGGTCATGGCGCTGGCGGGCGCGCCGGTGCGCGCCGCGCGGCTGCGCGTGTCTCCGCTCGCGTTGGGCGCCGTGCTGCAGGTCGTGGACTCGCTGCGCGACGGCGCGTCTCGCTTCTGGGCCGAGCTCCAGGCGCTGCGCCGCGTGGTGGATCGCTGCACGGGCCAATTCCCTCTCTTGTTCCTGCTCGACGAGATCCTCTCCGGCACCAACTCACACGACCGGCGCATCGGCGCCGAGGCGTTGCTGCGCGAGCTGCTGCGGCGCGGCGCGATCGGCCTCGTGACCACGCACGACCTGGCACTCACCGCGATCGCCGACGAGCTCGCGCCGCGCGCCCGCAACGCCCACTTCGAAGATCAGGTCGCGAACGGCGTCCTGCACTTCGACTACCGGCTGCGCGAAGGGGTGATTGCCCGCGGCAACGCGCTCGCGCTGATGCGCGCGGTCGGGCTCGACTTCGCCGACCCCCAAGGATAGGCTGCCGCACGTGAACGGTCCGAGCCTGCCGAAGTGAGTCTCGCGCGTGGAATGGGCCTCGCCCTGCTCACGCCCTTCGTGCTCTTGTTCTGTCTCTGGGCGGGTGCCGCGCTCTGGATCGACGGGCCGGTGGCACGCTCCGTGGCCGGCGCGCTGGTCGCGTTCTTCGCCGTGGCCGCGCTGGCGTGTCTGGCGTTCGTGCGGCCCTACGGCCGCGCGCTGCTCGCGCTGATCCTGATCGGTGTAGCGGTCATGGCCTGGTGGCTGCGCATCCCCCCGCGCAACGACCGCGACTGGCTGCCCGAGGTCGCCAAGACCGCGCACGCGCGCATCGACGGCAGCAAGGTCACGATCGAGAACGTGCGCGACTTCACCTACCGCAGCGACACCGACTTCGACGAGCACTGGGACACGCGCACCTACGACCTCGACAAGCTGCGCGGTATCGACCTGTTCATCTCGTTCTGGGGCCCGACGCTGTACGCGCACACGATCGTGGCCTGGGAGTTCGAGGACTCGCGGCCGCTCGCGATCTCGATCGAGACGCGCAAGGAGAAAGGTGAGTCGTACTCGGCCCTGCTCGGCTTCTTCCGCCAGTACGAGCTCTACTACGTGGTGGCCGACGAGCGCGACGTGATCGGCGTGCGCGACATCGTGCGCGGCGAGCACACCTACCTGTACCGGCTGACCGCGCCGGTGCCGAACGCGAAGCGGCTCCTGCTCGACTATCTCGCCGAGGTGAACGAGCTCGACCAGCACCCGACCTGGTACAACGCGCTCACCCAGAACTGCACCACCACGATCCGCAATCGGGTCATCCACGCGGGCGGCCAGGTGCCGATCTCGTGGAAGATGCTCGCGAACGGCTATCTCGACGGGCTCATGTACCAGCGCGGCTCGCTCGACCGGAGCATGCCGTTCGAGGAGCTGAAGGCGAAGAGCGACGTGACCGAGCGGGCGAAGGCGGCCGGCTTTGCGCCCGACTTTTCCGCCCGGATCCGCGAGGGCCTGCCAGACTATCGGCGATGACTCCGGCGGAGGAGCAGCTCGCGCTCGAGCAGGGCGGGCCGGCCTGGCGCATCTGGCTGCGCACGGGGCTCGCGCCGACCGAGCCGAAGCTCCTGGTGCGGCGGGCGCTGTTGTTCGCGGGCATCTGCTGGCTGCCGCTGCTCGTGCTCTCGGCACGCGACGGGCTCGCCATGGGCGACGCCGTGCGCGTGCCGTTCCTGCGCGACTTCTCGGCCTACGCGCGCTTTCTGTTCGCGGTCGTGCTGCTCGTGCTGGCCGACGCCGCGGTGCCCGCCCGCCTGCGCCGCGTGCTCTTGCAGTTCCGGGAGGCGCGGCTGATTCCGCGCGAGACCGAGCCCGGGTTCGTGGCGATCCTGCAGAAGGCGCGCAGACACGTCGACTCCACGGTCGCGGAGCTCGTGGTGCTCGCGCTGGCCGTACTCGCGGCCTGGTCGTCGGCGCGGCGCGAGCTCGGCAGCGGCATCGCCACCTGGCAGGCGCTGATCGGCGTCGACGGCATGAAGTCACTCACCGTCGCCGGCTGGTGGCACGCGCTGGTCAGCGTGCCGCTGTTCCAGTTCCTTTTCCTGCGCTGGGGCTTTCGTCTTTTGGTCTGGGCGCAGGTGCTGGCGCGCATCTCGCGCCTCGACCTGCGCCTGGTCGCGACCCACCCGGACCGCGCGGCCGGGCTCGGCTTCATGGCGCTCGGCCAGTCTGGCTTCGCGATCCTGGTGCTGGTCGGGTCGGCGTCGCTGGCCTCGGTGCTGGCCGAAGACGTGGTGTACCGCGGCGCCACGCTCCAGTCACTCTATCCGCTGATCGGCGCGTTCGCGCTGCTGGCGCTGGTGTTCGCGCTCGGCCCGCTGCTGGCATTCACCCCGCGGCTGGCCGCGCTGAAGCGCGAGGCGCTCTACGAGTACGGGGCGCTGTCGAGCCGCCACGACGCCGCGTTCCGCGACAAGTGGCTCACCCTGAAAGCCGAAGCGGAGGAGCTCCTCGGCAACGAGGATGCGTCCTCGCTCGCCGATCTCACGACGGGCTACGAGCGCGCGAAGGCGCTGCGCCCGGTGCCGATCGACCTGCAAGCCATCGCGCCGATCATCCTGGCGGCCGCGCTGCCGATGATCCCGCTGATCGCGCTCCAGGTCCCGCTGGTCGACATTTTGAAGGGCCTGGCGCGCGTGCTCATGTGAGTCACACGTAGGTCAGCCGCAGGCCCACGCCCTCGGGCTTCTTCAGCCGGATGTTGATGCCGATCATGAGCGCGGTGAGCTGCTCCACGTAGCGCGCGTTGTACAGCGGCCCGCCGTCGATCGCGCGCGTGCCCGGGATGTCGTCGCACAGCGCCATGATGCGCGCGCGCGGCTCCTTCTCGCCCGAGACGATCACGTCGCACTCGACCGAGTGATCCAGGTCGAGCAGCCGGTGCGCCGCCACGTTCTGGAACGCCGACACGACCGGCACGCCGTCCGGCGCGAGTGACTCGCACAGCTCGGCGCACGAGCCCTGCGACACGCCGATCACGCGCGAGGCCACGTCGCCGATCGCGGCGGCGAGCGGCACGCCCATCGAGACCAGCACCGTGCCTGGCGCGAGCTCGGCCTTCACCGTCTTGATCGTGCCCGCGGTGTGCTCGAAGGGCACCGACAGGATCACGATCCCGCCCCGGACCGCGCGCACCGCGGCTGCGTTCTCGTGGCCCGACACGTCGGCGCCGGGCAGCTTGGCGAGGAGCTCCTTGGCCGCCTCGAGCGCCCGCTCCTCCTTGCGGCTGCCGATGCGCACCGGCCGCCCCGCCTTCGCGAACCGGTACGCCAGGCCCAGGCCCTGCTCGCCCGTGCCGCCCAGGATCGCCACGCCTTCCTTCGCCATTCCGCCCTCCAGTGCCCAGTCGGGGCGAGGATCTTAACTCACGCGTCGGTTAGCTTTCCCGGCATGGACCTCGCCCCCACCGCGATCTCGCAGGCCGGGCCCGACACGCTGCGCATCGTGTGGAAGGACGGCCACGAGAGTCTCTACCCCGTGCGCCTCCTGCGCCTCGCGTGTCGCTGCGCGCACTGCATCGACGAGCACACCGGCCGGCCGCTGCTGCGCGCCGACTCGGTGCCCGCCGACGTGCGCCCGCTGCGCATTTCGGGGGTCGGCCGCTACGCGCTGGCCTTCGCCTGGAGCGACGGTCACGACTCGGGCATCTACACGTTCGAATCACTCCGCGCGCTGTGTCCGTGCTGCGCACGCACGGCTCAAGCGAGCCCCTAGGCACGTCGATGGCAGGGTCGGGATGGCCGACCTAGTCGCTTGGGCGGAGCGGTTCATCGCGACCCCGTCCGAGTCGCGGCTCGGCAACGCGGCGATCGCCGACGCGGCCAGCGAGCTGCTCGCGGAGCTCGGGCTCGACGGCGAGGTCGAGAGCGCGCATGCCGGCGGCGCGACGCACTTCGCCGTGCTGTGCGACGCGGGCGCGGCGGGCGAGGACGGCGTGCTGCTCGTGACTCACCTCGACACGGTGCCGCCGGGCGACGCGGCGGCGTGGACCGCGACCGGCGGCGACCCGTTCCGGCCCACGCGCGAGGGCGACCGGCTGTACGGCCTGGGCTCGGCCGACGCCAAGGTCGACTTCGTGTGCAAGGCCGTGGCGCTGGCGGCCGAGCGCGAGTCACTCGTGCGGCCGGTGCGGCTGGTGGGCACGTTCGGCGAAGAGATCGGCATGCTGGGCGCGCGCTGGCTGGTGGAGACGGGGCTCACCAAG
Source organism: Myxococcota bacterium (assembly GCA_035498015.1). Taxonomy (NCBI): domain Bacteria; kingdom Pseudomonadati; phylum Myxococcota; species Myxococcota bacterium. The sequence goes on along the minus strand of DATKAO010000079.1, from coordinate 21,212 downwards.
GGCTCGACGCGCGCGCTGGTGGGCGAGCCGTCGCAGCTGGCCGTGGTGCACGCGCACAAGGGCTACGCGGTCTACGAGGCGCGCGTCCGGCTGGAGCGGCTGGACGGCGCGCGGCTGTGGTCGGCTCGTGAAGAGGTGCGCGGCGCGGCCGCGCACTCGAGCGACCCGGCCTTGGGAAAGAACGCGGTGCTCGGCGCGCTGGAGCTCTTGGAGCGGACCCAAGCGCCGGGGATCGGGGCGCTGGCGGGCGGCGGCGCGCTGAACGTGGTGCCGGACCGCTGCGAGATCGAGCTCGCCGTCCGTGACTCCTCGGGCGCGCGCGCGGCCGGACCGGTGTGGAGCGCCGCGCCGCTCCTGCGCTTCCTCACGGCCTGGCGCGAGCTGCAGGCCGGCGCCGCCCGGCGCAGTGACTCGCGTTTCTCCCCGGCGCACAGCGTGGCGAGCCTGGGGCGCGTGGCGCTCGACGGCGACTGCGCGCTGTTCGGCTGCGACGTGCGGCCGATCCCGGGCGACGACGCGGCCGCGCTGGTCGCGCCGCTCGCGCGCGCCGCCGAGCTGCGCGCGGTGCGTGCGAACCCGGCGCTCGCCACCGCGGCCGACGCGCCGCTGGTGCGCGAGCTCCAAGCCGCGCAGCGGGCCGCGGGACTCGCTCCGCGAGTCGAGACCAAGGCCACCTGCACCGAAGCGGGCCTGCTCGCCGCGGCCGGCCTGGAGGCCGTGGTGCTGGGGCCGGGGCGCTCGATCGGCAACGTGCACAAGCCCAACGAGCACACGAGCCTGGCGCAGCTACACCAGGCGGTGTCGCTCTACCGTGCGGCGCTCGCGCGGCTCGCGGGCCGGGGGCCGGCATGACCTTCCTGTTGCGCGCGGCACGCGTCGACGACCTGGCCGCCATCCTCGAGCTGGCGCGCTATCTCGACAGCCCGAACCTGCCCCACGACGAAGCGTTCGTGCGCCGGCGGCTGGAGCGCTCGGAGCGCGCCTTCCGCGCGCCCGGCCCGCCCCACGCCGAGCGCGAGTACCAGTTCGCGCTGGTCGACGAGGGCGAGCGGGTCGTGGGCACGTGCGCGGTGCTGTCGAAGCACGGCACGCCCGACATGCCCCACCTGTATCTGCGGGTGGGCGAGGAGACGCGCCACTCGCCGAGCACCGGCGTGCGCGTCACGCACACCACGCTCCAGCTCGGCGCGTCGCGCGACGGCCCGACCGAGCTCGGGTCACTCATCCTGCACCCCGACGCGCGCCGGCGCCCCGGCTGGCCCGGCAAGCTCCTGTCGTGGGGGCGCTTCGCGTACATCGCGCGCCACCGCTCGAGCTTCGAGCCGCGCATCCTGGCCGAGATGCGCGCGGCGATCGACACGCACGGCCGCAGCGCCTTCTGGGACGCGTTCGGCAAGCGCTTCACCGGTATGAGTTACAACGAGGCCGACCACCGCAGCGCCGGCGACAAGAGCTTCATCCTGGACCTGTTTCCCGACACGCCGTTCTACGCCTCGCTGCTCGACGCCGAGGTCGCGGCGCAGCTCGGCCAGGTGCACGAGGAGACCGTGCCCGCGCTGCGGCTGCTCGAGGCGGCCGGGCTGGCGTGGATCGACGAGATCGACCCGTTCGACGGCGGGCCGTTCGTGAGCGCCGAGACCGCGCGAATCACTCCGCTGCGCGAGACGGCGCGCGGCGTGCTGGCGGAAGGCGCGCCGCCCGAAGGTGCCGCCCCGGCGATCATCGCCACCGAGGAGCACGGCGCGTTCCGCGCCGTGGCGGCGCCCGCGCTGCGCACCGGTGCCGAGGTGCGCATCGGCAAGGAGGCGCGCGAGCGCCTGCAGCTCGCCACCGGTGAGGAGGTCACGCTGACTCCGCTGCCGCGCTCCGCCCGAGGGGCGAGCGGTGGCTGAGCACGCTCCGTTCGAGGTCCTGGGCGACCTGGTCGACGGCCGGCTCGCGCCGCCCGCGCAGCCCGACGGCGAGCTCGAGTCGCGGGACCCGGGAGACACGCGCGAGTCACTGGGCGCGTTCCCGTTCGCCGCCGAATCGGTCGAGCGCGCGGTCGCGTCAGCGCGCCGGGCCTGGCCCGCCTGGCGCGACGCCGAGCCCGCCGCGCGCGCCGCCGCGCTGGGCCGCTTCTGCGCGGCGCTGGCCGCCGAGCAGGAGCGCTTCGCGCGGGTGATCGCCGCCGAGGTGGGCAAGCCCTTGTGGGAGGCGCGCACCGAGGTCGCGGCCATGCTCGCGAAGTTCGACATCACGCTGACTCAGGGCCTCGAGCTCGTGGCCGAGCGCAGCCTCGAGCTCGGCGCCGGACAGGTCGGGCGCTGGCGCGCGGTGGCGCGCGGCGTGTTCGGCGTGCTGGGCCCGTTCAACTTTCCGGGTCACTTGATGCACGGTCACGTGGTGCCGGCGCTCGCGACCGGGAACTGCGTGGTGCTGAAGCCGTCCGAGAAGACGCCTGCGGTCGCGCAGCTCTACGCCGAGCTCGCGCACCGCGCCGCGTTTCCGCCCGGCGTGCTCCAGGTGGTGCAGGGCGACGCCTCGATCGGCGCGCGCATCGCCGCGCATCCGGCGCTCGACGGCGTGCTGTTCACCGGCTCGTACGCCGCGGGCCGGCGCATCGCGCAGGCCACGGCCGACCAGCCGTGGAAGCTCCTGGCGCTCGAGCTGGGCGGCAAGAACGGAGTGCTGGTGTGCGCCGACGCCGACCTCGACGCGGCCGCGAGCGCGATCGTCTTCGGCGCGTGCGTGACCTCGGGTCAGCGCTGCAGCTCGACCAGCCGCATCTTCGCCGAGCGGGCCGTCGCCGACTCACTCGCCGAGCGGCTGGTGCGGCTGTTCCGCGGCATCGCGATCGGTCACTCGAGTGACCCGGGCGCGTTCATGGGACCCGTGATCAACGCCGCGGCGCGCCAGCGCCACGCGCAGCTGCTCGACTGGGCGCGCAGCGACGGGGCCGAGCTGCTCGCGCCCGGCGGGCCGGTCGACGGTCCGCGGCCCGGTCACTACGTGCGGCCGAGCCTGCACCGGCTGCGCGCCACGCGCCGCGACAGCCGCTACCAGCGGGAGGAGCACTTCGTGCCCGACGCGTTCCTCGTGCCGGTCGACTCGGTCGAGGCGGGGCTGGCCGAGCTCGACGCCAGCGACTACGGGCTGGTCGCCGCCGTGTTCACGCGCTCGCGCGCGACCTACGAGCGCGCCGCGCGCACGGTGCGCGTGGGCTGCCTCAACTGGAACGCGCCGAGCGTGGGCGCGTCGTCGAAGCTGCCCTTCGGCGGCATCAAGCACAGCGGCAACGATCGGCCGGCCGGCGTGGCCTCGACGCTCTACACGACCTACGCGCAGGCGAACCTCGAGCTCGCGGAGCCCGGCGCGCCCGCGAAATACCCGGGCTTCCCGAGCCCGTGAGTCACGTCGTGCTGATGGGCGACCCGGCGCACTTCGCCGTGGTCGGCGGCGCCAACCCGCACACCCGCGACAAGTACGGCCGGCGCAAAGCGGTCGACCGCGCGCTCGCGATCCGGCAGTGGGGCGCCATGCGCGAGCAGCTGCTCGCGCTGGGGCTCGAGGTCGAAGTGATTCCGCCCGATCCAGCGCACCCGGGGCTGGTGTATCCTGCCAATGCGGGCTTTCGCGACGGAGACGTGTTCGTGCTGTCGAATCTGACTCCCACGCGCGCCGGAGAGAAGCCCGCCTACCGCGCCGCCGTGACTCGCCGCGGCCTGCCCGCCGCCGAGATCCGCGCGCGCTTCGAGGGCGAGGCCGACCTGTTTCCCGCCGGCGACGCGTTCCTGTTCACCCACGGCCGGATCCGCCGCCAGCGCTTCGTGCCCCGCCTCGGCTGGCCGCCGTGGAAGCGCGTGTACGGCTTCCGCAGTCAGCCCGAGGCGCTGGCCGAGATCGAGGCCGTGCGGCCGCTGGGCCGGCCCGTGCTCCGGGTGGAGCTGGTCGACGAGCGCTACTACCACGGCGACACCTGCCTGTGTTCGTTCGGGCCGGGCCGCCGACACCTGCTCGTGTACCCGCCGGCGGTCCGTGCCGAGTCACTGGCCGAGCTGCGCCGGCGCTTCGGCGCCCGCCTGGTCGAGATCGGCGACGCCGACGCCGCGATCTACGCCGCGAACTCGTTCGCGCTCGAGCGCGCGGGCGAGCCGCTCCTGGTCATGCCGCGCGGGGTCTCGGCGGAGCTGGCGGCGGCCGTGCGCGCCACCGGCACGCGCGTGATCGAGGCCGACGTATCCGAGTTCCACAAGAAGGGCGGCGGCTCGGTGAAGTGCATGATCGGGGACCTGGGCGAGCTCTGACTTGGGCCCGATCGCCGTGCGCCGCTGGGGCAGCGACGGACCGCAGGTCGCGCTCCTGCACGGCGGACCCGGTGCGGCAGGTGACCTGGCCGATCTGGCGCGCGCGCTCGCGCCGCGCTTCCAGGTGCTCGAGCCGCTGCAGCGCCGGAGCGGCGAGACGGCGCTCACGGTCGCGCGCCACGTCGCCGACCTGGCCGAGGTGCTGCCCGGGCCCATGCACGTGGTGGGTCACTCGTGGGGCGCCATGCTCGGTCTCTCGTTCGCAGCGGCGCACCCGGGGCTCGTGACCTCGCTCTGTCTCGTGGGCTGTGGCACGTACGACGCGGCGACGCGCGCCGTCTACGCGCGGCGCAGCCAGTCGCGCATGACCGCCGCGCAGCGCGCGGAGCTCGCCGAGCTGCAGGGCGGGCTCGCCAGCGCGCGCGACCGCACGGCGCGTGACGCGCTCTCGTGGCGCGCCGGCCAGCTGTTCAGCGCCGTGTACGGCGTCGATCTCCTGCCGAGGGAGCCCGGCGACGAGCCGCTGTGGGTCGACTCGGGCGGCGAGGCCGAGACCTGGCCCGACGTGCTGCGCCTGCAGGCCGAAGGCGTCGAGCCCGCCGCGTTCTCGGCGATCCGCGCGCCGGTGCGCATGCTGCACGGCGACGACGACCCGCACCCCGGCCCGATGATCCGCGACCTGCTCGCCCGCCACGTCGCGGACCTCTCGTATCTCGGCTTCCCGCGCTGCGGCCACGACCCGTGGCGCGAGAGACACGCGCGCGAGCCGTTCCTGCGCGCGCTCGAGGAGTGGCTCCGGCGGGGGTCCTCGCGCCGGGAAGACGGCACGCCGCTTGGGGTATTCTGAGCGCCTTCGGGAGAAACGACGTGAGCGAGATCGAGCAGCTGTTCGACCTGTCCGGAAAGATCGCCCTCGTGACCGGTGGCAGCCGCGGGCTGGGGCGCGAGATGGTGCTCGCCTTCGCGCGCGCGGGCGCCGACGTGGTGATCGCCAGCCGCAAGCTCGACGCGTGCGAGGCCACCGCCAAGGAGGTCGAGCGCGAGACCGGCCGGCGCGCCGTGCCGCTCGCCGCGCACATGGGCAAGTGGGGCGAGGTCGAGTCACTGGCCGAGCGCGCCTACGCGGCGGTGGGCCGGATCGACGTGCTGGTGAACAACGCCGGCATGTCGCTGCTCTACGACCGGGTCGCGAACGTGTCCGAGAGCATGTGGGACAAGGTCGTCGACCTGAACCTGAAGGGCCCGTTCCGACTCACTGCGCTGGTGGGCACGCGCATGGCCGAAGGCGCGGGCGGCTCGATCATCAACGTGTCGAGCGTGGCCGCGATCCACCCCACGCCCAACGTGCTGCCCTACGCGGCCGCGAAGGCCGGGCTGAACGCGCTCACGGTGGGCTTCGCGGCGGCGTTCGGGCCCAAGGTGCGCGTGAACTGCATCATGGCCGGGCCGTTCCTGACCGACATCTCGAAGGCCTGGGACATGAAGTCCTTCGAGAAGCAGGCGCAGCAGACGATCGCCCTGCGGCGCGCGGGCCGGCCGAACGAGATCATCGGCACGGCGCTGTACTTCGCCTCCGATGCCTCGAGCTACACCACCGGCGCGGTGCTGCCCGTGCACGGCGGCCAGACCTGATGCCCGGCGACTCACTCGTCCTGCGAGTCACCCACAAGACGCCCGAGCCGCGCGACGAGCCCGTGCCCACGGGTCACGTGTGGCTCGAGCAGGGGCCGCAGCGCGCGCTGCTGCTCACGCCCAGTGAGATCGACCCGGCCCGCCAATACCCGCTGGTGACCGTGCTGCACGGCGCCGGCCGCCAGGACGAGATGCTCGCCAAGGCGGTGCGCGACGAGCCGGACCGCCGCCAGGCGTTCTTCCTGGTGCCGCGCTCGCTCCTGCCGACCTGGGATCTGATCGCGAGCTCCGAGCGCCCCGACCTCGACTTTCTCGAGTACGCCTACGATCTGATCTACCGCCGCTACCCGATCGACCCGGCGCGCCAGGCGCTGCTCGGCTACTCCGACGGCGCGAGCTACGCGCTCTCGGTCGGTCTCTCGAACCCGCTCTTGTTCCGCGCGCTCATGGCCTGGGCGGCGGGCTTCATCGCGCTCGAGCCCGGCTTCGACCCCGACGCCGCGCGCAAGCCCGAGCTGCTGCTCGAGTACGGCACCCACGACCCGATCTTCCCGTTCGAGCACGTGGCGCTGCCCATGCGCGCGAACCTCGAGCGCGCCGGCTACTCGGTCGAATGGCGCGTCGATCAGGGCGGCAAGCACTGGCCCTCGCCCGACTTCCTGCCCGAAGCGCTGGACTGGTTCTTCGCGCTCCGGTAACCAACCCGGCCGTGTCGGGGCGCACGGCGAGTCAGCGCAGCTTCCGCTGGATGTTGGTCTACCAGGTCACTCAGCGCACGCCGCTCTTCTGGCCGTACATGTTCCACTTCACGACCGCGGTGCGCGGGCTGCCGGCTTCGGACTTCGGCCTGTTGAAGTCGATCTACTACTTCGGCGTGATGGCGATCGACGTGCCGTTCGGCGTAGTCGCGGACCGCGTCGGCCGGCGGGTGACCCTGGCGCTGGGCGCCCTCGCGAACGCGCTCTGCTGCGCGCTCTACGCGTTCGGGCGTGGCTTCGCGGTCTATGCGCTCGCCGAGCTGTGCGCGGCCTGCGGCACGGCGCTGCAGAGTGGCGCGGACTCGGCGCTGGTGTATGACTCATTCGCCGCCGACGGGCGCGCGCACGAGTTCACGCGCGCACGCGGGGCCATGGAGTCGGTGGGTCTGGCGGGCGCCGCGCTGGCCTTGCCGCTCTCCGGGCTGCTGGTCACGGCGGACGGCGATCCGTCCGCGACCTACGCGGTCACGGGCCTGATCAACCTTGGGGGTGTCGCCGCCGCGCTGGCTTTGCGCGAGGCGCCGGTGCGCTCGCGAAGGCAGCTGCGTGCGCACGTGAGCGACACGCTGCGCGACGTGGCGCGAACGCCGGGCATCGCCGCGGTCCTGGCCTTCAGCGCGCTCGTGTTCCTCGGGCTGCGCGCGGCGAACGCGCTGGTCTGGAACCCGGTTCTGGAAGCCGCCGGCTTGCCGCTGCGCAGCTTCGGAGCGCTGACGGCCGTGACCGGGGTGCTGGCGGCGCTCAGCGCCTGGCGGGCGCACGCCTGGCGCGAGCGGATCGGCGAGCGCTCGTTGCTGCTGGTCTGCTCGGGCTCGGTCACTGCCATGTATCTGCTGCTGCCGCTCGCGCACGGCGTGCCGGCGGCGCTCCTTCTCATGACTCACGGCTTCGCGCTCGGCCTGGCTCCGGTGCTGCTGGTCGAGCTCCTGAACCGCCGCATCGCGAGCTCGGAGCGGCGCGCCACCTTGCTGAGCTTCGAGTCACTCGTGCAGCGCGGCACGTACGGCGTGGTCGTGTACTTCGCCTCGGCCGCGCTCGGAAGGGGCCCCCTCTCGTCGGTGCTGCTCGGCTTCGCCGCGACCAGCGCGGCGGCGCTGGCGCTGGCGCCGTGGCTGGCGCGCGCACCGGGGCGCGACCGGGCGGCCTAGACGCCGGGCGGGCGCGAGCGCCTGGCTTCGTCCACCGGACTCTGGAAGCCCACGGTGTTCCCGTCCGGGTCCTCGACCTCGGCGTAGCGCGAGCCCCAGAACGCGTCGTGCGGGGCCAGGTGACTCGCGTAGCCGGCGGAGATGAGTCGCGCGTGGATGCGGTCGACGTCGGCGCGGCTCTCGACGTCGAACTGCAGGCTGTTCGTCGGGCCGCCGCGCGGCTCGCGGAAGCCGGGATCGTAGCCGCGCGTGAGCTCGAACGTGCCGAAGGCGAGGTGCACGTCCTTGCCGACCGCGGTGCTCGCGAACACGCCTCCTGGCTCGGGCTCGGGAAGCGAGAGACCGAGCAGCCGGTAGAACGCCAGGGACCGGGCGAGATCGCGCACGTACAGGTGGACGCCGGCGAACTTCATGACTCGTAGGATAGGAGCTCGTCCAGCTCGTAGTCTTGAAGAAATGGCAGCTCCTCGGCGAGCCAAGCGCGCGGGCTCATGCCGCCGAGCGCGACCCACTCGCGGGTCAGATGACTCTGGTCGGCGTAGCCGCAGTCTGCGGCGACCGCGGCCAGGCTGGGCCGGCGCCCGGGTCGCGCGAGCAGCGCGCAGGCGTGCTCCCAGCGCACGACGCGCGCGGCGAGCTTGGGCGCGAGCCCGACCTCGCGGCGGAAGCGCTCGGTCAGGTGGCGGCGGCTCCAGCCGAGCTCGCGCGCGAGCCCGTCGATGGCAAGGGCGCCCTTCGCAGCGAGCAGCCGGCGCCAGGCCCAGGCGACCTCGCGCGGGGGCTCGACGGGCTCGAGCTTGCGCGCGAGCACGTCGTCGAGCGCCGCGAAGCGGCCCGGCCAGTCGGGCGCGTCGGCCAGGCGCTCCTCGAGCTCGCGCGCCCGGGGACCGAGCAGGTCGGAGAGCGCCACCACGCGCTGGGCGAGCGCTTCGGCGGGTACACCGAGCAGTGTACGGGCGCCGAGCGGCGTCAGGAACGCGTGCAGCACCCGGGTCGTGCCATCGTCGCGGACGCGCGCGGGCGCCGTGTGCAGGCCCGCGGCGAAGGACTGGAAGCGCCCCGGGCGCTGCAGCCCGTGCGGCATGGCCGCGATATCGATCGGCGGACCGAAGCTCACGATCAGTGTCACGTGACGCGACGGCGTGGCGGCGTGCTCGCGGGGCGCGAAGTCGGAGCGGCTCGTGCCGCCGTAGTGCCTGACGAAGGGCCGCAGCTCGGCCCGCGGTGCCGCCGAGGCGTGGTCCTGGCGCGCGCTGCGACTCACTGCGCAAGCATACACCCGGGGCGTCAGGCGCGATACGCGATCCTGCCGCGCGCCAGCACGAGTAGCGGGCGCAGCAACGCGCCCAGGTCCTCGAGCGGGTTGCCATCGACCACCAGCAGGTCGGCGGCGAGGCCGGGAGTGAGTCGACCGGTCTCGCGCTCGAGGTCGAGCGCGCGCGCCGCCTCGGAGGTCGCGCTGCGCAGGGTCTCGAGCGGAGTGAGCCGCGCCAGGCGCGCGAAGATCGGCAGGGCCTCGGGCAGCCGGTGATGTGCCACGTTGGGAATGCCCGCATCGGTCGAGGCCACGAAGCGCGCACCGGCGCGGCGCAGCCCCGCGTAGACCTCGCCCATCCGGGTGGCGAACTTCGACGGCTCGCCGCGTTCGTCGAAGAAGCGACCGAAGCCGGTGTTCACCGTGGGCGAGACCCAGGCCCCGGCGCGCGCGACCTCGGCGATCACCTCGGGATCGGGCGCGGCGCCGAAGCCCGACTCACTCGCGAACGAGCAGTGCTCGATCGTGCGCACGCCGGCGCGCGCGGCGCGCAGGATGCCCTCGGTGCCGTGACAGTGCGCGGCGGTGTGCCGGCCGTGCGCGCGCGCCTCCGCGACCGCGGCGTCGAGCTCGGCCTGCTCGAACTGAGACATCGCCGGGGTCGTGCCCTTGGTGAGCACGCCGCCCGTCGCCATGACCTTGATCCAGTCCGCGCCCGCCTCGACCTGGCGCCGCACCACCGCGCGCAGCTCGTCGGCACCGTTCGCCTCGCCGCCCCAGTACCAGCAGTGACCCTGGGGCGAAGTCAGCGGCTGGCCCGCGCACAGGAGCCGCGGGCCGATCACTTCAGCGCGCGCGATCCGGTCGCGCAGCGCGAGCGCGCCGAAGTCGGGGCCGCCGAGGTCGCGCGCGGTGGTGATTCCCGCGGCCGCCATGGCACGCGCGCGGACCGCCATCGCCTCGACCGAGTCCGAGCTGCCGTCCTGCGCAGCCTCGCGGCGCTCGGGGTCGAGCGCCAGGTGCACGTGCGCATCGCACAGCCCCGGCAGCGCCACCGCGCCCGCGAGGTCGATGCGCTCGCGCTCCGCCGCGCCGCGCTCGGCCAGCCGGCCGGCGGTGACGAACAAGCTTCCCGGGCGCAGCGCATCACTCACTCCGTCCCAGATGCGCAGGCCCGAGAGCTCGAGGTCCATCGGCGCCATGGTATGCGGTCCGCTCGCCAAACGCCGCGCGAGTCGATATACCCCCTCGTCCCTTGGCCGCGGAACCGATCACCCCCCTGCCTGCCTCCCTGCCCGCGCGCATTCCTCCGCAGCTCGGCGTGCTGATGACCGCCGTGATCAGCTTCGGCTTCGCGCACTCGGCGTACTTCCTGCTGCCGAAGTATCTCGAGCTCGAGCTACACGCCGATCCGGCGCAGATCGGCACCTACATGTCGGCCATGTGGTTCACGAACGTGGCGGTCGTGCCGTTCGCGGGCCTGTGGATCGACCGCGCGGGCCGGCGGCCGTTCGCCTATCTCGGAGCGGCGGTGCTGCTGGCCGCGTGTCTGGGCTTTCTCGCGGTCGACCGACTGGGGCCGCTCTTGCTGGCGCTGCGCATCGCGCACGGCGTCGCGTTCACGTTCTTCTTCGTCGCCACGCAGACGCTCGCGGCCGACCTGTCGCCGCCCGAGAAGCTGGGACAGGTGCTGGGCTACTACGGCTCCGGCTTCGTGATCACGAACGCCGCCGCGCCGGCGGCGGCCGAGTGGCTGGCGGGACGCGCCGGCTGGAGCGCGGTGTTCGCCGCCACCGCCGCTCTGTCACTCGTTCCGCTCGTGCTGCTCGCCTTCGTGCGCGAGCACCGCCCGCTGCGCCACGAACACGCTGCGCCGGCTCCGGGCATCCTCGAGACGCTTCTGCGGCCCGGCTTCCCGCGCGTGCTCGCGACCAGCGCGCTCGCGGGAGTCACGTTCGCGGCCGCCTTCACCTTCCACCAGCCGTTCGCGCTGTCGCTCGGGATCGAGCGCGTGTCGGATTTCTTCGTGGCCTACTCGATCACGGCCATGCTGGTGCGCGGCCCGCTCGGGGCCGTGGCCGACCGCGCGGGGCGCGTGCGAGTCACAGGAGTCTCGCTCTGCATCTACGCGGCGGCCGCGTTCGCCATGACGCAGCTCGCGTCGCTCGGGCTGGTGGTCACCGGCATGGCCTTCGGGGCCGCGCACGGACTCTTCTACCCGGCGCTGAACGCCTTCGCGCTCGAGAACGCCTCGGCCGACGTGCGCGCCAAGGTCACGGCGCTGTTCAACGGCGCCTTCAACGTGGGCTTCTCGTGCGGCAGTCTCGGCCTGGGCTTCGTGGCGCACGGGGCCGGTTACACGCGCCTCTACGCGCTCGGCGGAGTATGCTCGCTGGCGGCGCTCGCCGTGCTCCCCCGCACGCGCGCCTCGCAGGCGCCAGGAAGGGAGTGACTTGAGCGCCAGCGCGACGGAGTCGGCTCGGCCCCTGGCCGTGACCGGAGTCCCCGCTGCGTCGACGCTCGGACAGTGGAGCTGGGCGCTGTTCGAGTGGGCGCGCAATCCCTACGTCATCCTGGTCACGATCTACCTGTTCGCACCGTACTTCACCAACCACGTGGTGGGTGACCCGGTGAAGGGCCAGGTGGTCTGGGGCGCGATCAACGGCTGGAGCGGGATTGCGACCGCGATCTTCGCGCCGATCCTGGGCGCGATCGCCGACTCGGGCGGGCGCCGCAAGCCGTGGATCGCCTTCTTCGTGTGCGTGATGGCGCCGACCAGCTGGTTTCTGTGGTACGCGCTGCCCGGCGGGGCGGGTCTCTCGATCGGCTGGATCGCGTTCATGTTGATCGCGAACTCGGCCGCGTTCGAATACTCGGCCGTGTTTCACAACGCGATGCTGCCTTCGATCGCGCCGCACGCGCGCGTGGGCTTCCTCTCGGGGCTGGGGCTCGCCGCCGGAAACGCGTCGTCGCTCTTGATCCTGGTGTTCATGCTCTGGGCGTTCTCGCTGCCGGGTCACGTGGACTGGTCGATCGTGCCCAAGCAGGCGCTGTTCGGGCTCGACACGGCCGCGTTCCAGCAGGACCGGATCACCGGCCCGATCGCCGCGGTCTGGCTGCTCTTGTTCGGTGTGCCGCTGTTCCTGTTCACGCCCGACCGAGCGCGCGGGTCACTCGGCCCGCTGGCCGCGGTCCAGGCCGGCTTCCGCCAGCTCTGGCACACGATCCAGGAGCTGCGCCGCTACCGGAACGTGGCCACGTATCTCGTGGCGCGCATGATCTACAACGACGGCAAGACCGCGGTGCTGGTGTTCGGCGGAGTGTACGCTTCGGGCGTGTTCGGCTGGGACTCACTCACCATGACCGTGTTCGGCATCGTGCTGTCGATCTTCGCCGTGGTGGGGGGCTTGATCGGCGGCTGGCTCGACGACACCTTCGGCAGCAAGCGCGCGATCCTGATCTCGATCGGCGGCACCTCGCTCGGGCTGATCCTGGCCGTGTCGATGACTCCCGACGAGCTGTTCTTCTTCGTGCCCTGGGACCGTGCGGCGCCCAAGATCTGGAGTCTGCCGTTCTTCGCGACCGTGCCGGAGCTCCTGTATATCGGCGTGGTGACCCTGATCGCGGTGTTCATCACGGCGGCCTACGCCAACTCGCGCACCATGCTGGCGCGCATCGCGCCGCCCGAGATGATGACCGAGTTCTTCGGCATCTACTCACTCTCGGGCACGTCGGTGGCGTGGATCGGCTCGTTCACCGTGCGCTGGTTCACCGAGGCGTTCTCGAGTCAGCGCATCGGCTTCGCGTCGATCCTCATCTTCCTGGTGGTCGGACTGGTCGGCATGCTGTTCGTGCGCGAGGAGAGAGCGTAAGCTGGCGCCATGCGCCTGCGCGTGAACGGCCAGCTGCGAGACCTGGAAGGCGTCGACCCCTCGACGCCGCTGTTGTGGGTGCTGCGCGAGTCTCTGGGACTCACCGGCGCGAAGTACGGCTGCGGGCTGGAGCAGTGCGGCGCGTGCGCGGTGCTGTGCGACGGGCGCAAGGTGCTGTCGTGCACGGCGCCCCTGGATTCGTTCGCGGGCAAGGAGATCACCACGATCGAAGGGCTGGCTGCCGGCGGCGCGCTCGACCCGCTGCAGCGCGCGTTCGTGACCGAGCAGGCGGCGCAGTGCGGCTACTGCGTGCCGGGCATCGTGATCGCGGCCCGGGCCCTGCTCTCGGAGACGCCCGCACCGAGTGACTCGCAGGTGCGCGCCGCGCTGTCGAAGCACCTGTGCCGCTGCGGCACGCATCCGCGCATGCTGCGCGCGGTGCGCCGGGCGATCGCGGAGCAGGCGCGGTGATCCCGCCCAGCCTGCAGCGCAATTCCGACCTCGACACCTGGCTGCGCATCCAGACCGACGGCACGGTCACCGTGTACACGGGCAAGGTCGAGCTGGGTCAGGGCATCAAGACCGCGCTCGCGCGCATCGCGGCCGAGGAGCTCGACGTGTCTCTCGCGCGCATCCGCATGCGCATGGCCGACACGGCCGACGGCCCGAACGAGCTCTACACCGTGGGCAGCAACTCGCTCGAGGAGAGCGGCACGGCGCTCCGGCTGGCCGCGGCCGAGGCGCGCGCGCACCTGCTCGAGCTCGCCTCGGCGCGGCTCGGCGTGCCGGCGCTCGGGCTCGAGGTCGACGACGGGCGCGTGACCGCCCCCGGGCTCGACGCCGAGACCAACTACTTCGAGCTGTTCGGCGGCCGCCGCTTCGAGCGCAAGGTGAGCGGCGCGGCGCGGCCCAAGGACCCGGGCCGCTACCGGCTGCTGGGCCGGCGCGGGCCGCGCATCGACCTCGAGTCACTGGTCACGGGCGCCGCGGTGTTCGTGCAGGACCTGCGGCTGCCGGGCATGGTGCACGCGCGCGTGGTGCGGCCGCCGCGGCCGGGCGCTCGGCTCGAGTCGCTCGACGACTCGGACGTGACTCGCATGCCGGGCGTGCTGCGCGTGCTGCGCGACGGCAGCTTCGTGGCGGTCGCGGCCCGCAGCTCGGTCCAGGCCATCGCCGCCGCCGAGCGTCTGCGCCGCGCGGCCCGCTGGTCGGGCGGGATGCAGCTTCCCGTCCAGTCGGCGCTCTATGAGGGCATGCGCGCCGCGGAGGCCAAGAGCTTCCCGGTGATCGAGGGCAGCGCGGTCGACGAGCCGCTCGCCGCGCACGCCCGGCCCGCTGGCGCCGCCACCACGCTGCGCGCGAGCTACACCCGCCCGTTCACGATGCACGCTTCGATCGGGCCATCGGCGGCGCTGGCGCACGAGGTCGACGGGTCACTCACCATCTGGACTCACACGCAGGGGGTTTCGATCCTGCGCCTGGCCATCGCGCAGGCGCTCCGGCTTCCGGCCGAGAAGCTGCGGCTCGTTCACGTCGAGGGACCGGGCTGCTACGGCCACAACGGCGCCGACGACGCGGCATTCGACGCGGCGCTGGTGGCGCGCGCGCTGCCGGGCACGCCCGTCCACCTGCAGTGGAGCCGCGAGGACGAGCACGCCTGGGAGCCGTACGGCTCGGCGATGGTGGTCGACCTGGAGGCGAGCCTCGACGACCTGGGCCTGGTCGTGGACTGGAGTCACGAGACGCGCAGTCACACGCACATGAACCGCGCGATCCCGTACAGCGAGCGCACCTCGGGGCTGATCGCGGCCTGGCACCGCGAGCCTCCGATGACTCCGCCCGTGCCGCGCCCCGCGCTCGCGCACCACGCGGGCATCCACCGCAACGCGGACCCTTTGTACTCGTTCGCGCAGCGGCGCGTGGTGAAACACTTCCTGCCGGGCGCTCCATTCCGGACCTCGGCGCTGCGCGCGCTCGGCGCCTACGCGAACGTGTTCGCGCTCGAGTCGTTCGTCGACGAGGTCGCGCTCGCCGCGCGCGTCGATCCGGTGGAGTTCCGCCTGCGCCACCTCGACGACCCGCGCGCGCGCGACGTGATTCGCGCCGCCGCCGAGCGGCTCGGCTGGCGTGCGGCCGCGCGGCCATCGCGCGGCGGGCGCGGCCGCGGGCTCGCGTTCGCGCGCTACAAGAATCAGAAGAGCTGGTGCGCCGTGGGGGTCGAGCTCTGGGTCGACGACCAGACGGCCGAGATCCGGCTCGAGCGCGCGGTGATCGCCGCGGACGCCGGCCAGGTCGTCGACCCCGACGGACTCAGCAACCAGCTCGAGGGCGGCTTCGTGCAGGCCGCGAGCTGGGCGCTCCACGAAGAGGTACGCTTCGACCGCGAGCGAGTCACGAGCGTCGACTGGGACAGCTATCCGATCCTGCGCTTCGACGAGGTGCCCGAGATCGAGACCGTGCTCGTCGACCGGCCCGGCCAGCCGTGGCTGGGCGCGGGCGAGGCGTCACAGGGTCCCACCGCCGCCGCGATCGCCAACGCGGTCTTCGACGCCACGGGCTTGCGCGTGCGCGACCTGCCGCTGACTCCCGAGCGGCTGCGCGCGGCCGCAGGGGGCTAGCCGCAGCGAACGCGCGTCACTGCCTGCGAACGCTGCGCTGGCGGGCTGCGGGACGCGCGCAGCGGGCGCCCCGCCCGGCACCCGGCTTGCTCTACGGCCCTGCATGACCCAGCGAAACTTTCGGATGCTCCTGGTGGCGGTGGCTGCGCTCGCCTCCTTCACCTTCCCGTCACGCGCGGCCCACGCACAGTCGAATCAAACTCGCATCGGCCCGTGCCTGGCCGTGCGCGTGGTCGACGGCGAGTCCGCCGACCTACAGTGCGGCCGGCGCGAGCTCGCGGTGAGGCTGCGGAACGTGGCTGCGCCGCGCCCCGGCCAGGCGGGCTACTCCGAAGCCGTGCGCGCGCTCCGCGAGCTGCTGCGCCAGCGCGCGGTGTACGTGGTACCCGAGACACCCGGCGAGCTGCCGCTCGACGCGAACGGGCGCGCTCTGGCCTATCTGGTCGATCGCTCGGGCGCGAACCTGAACGTGGTGTACGTGCTGCTCGGCTGGGCGACCTACTCCGAGGACGGCGGCCCGAGCCACCTGGAGCGCAGCTTCCGCCTGGCCGAAGCGGATGCCCGCAACGACCGGCGCGCGCTGTGGTCGACCTGGAGTGTCTCGGCGGGCGGCACCGATCGGTGACTCATGAGCTACCGATGCTCAGACTCCTCCAGCAGCCGGTGGTAGCTCGCGAGCCGCGCCGGGCGGAGCCGCTTCTCCTCGACCGCGCGGCGCACCGCGCAGTCGGGCTCGGCGCGGTGGCGGCAGTCGCGGAAGCGGCAGCCCGCCGAGAGCAGCGCGATGTCGGGATACACCACGCCGAGTGAGTCGGGGTCGATCGGGCCCGTGCCGATCTCGCGCACGCCGGGCGTGTCGATCACCACGGCGCCGTTGGCGAGCCGCAGGTACGCGGCGCGCGAAGTCGTGTGCCGGCCGCGGTCCCACTTGGCGCTGATCTCGCCGGTCTCAAGCCGGAGCTCCGGCTCCAGCGCGTTCAAGAGCGAGCTCTTTCCGACCCCCGAGTGACCCGCGAACACGGTGACTCCCGCGGCCAGCGCGGCGCGCAGGCCGTCGAGGCCCGTGGCCCGTGCGGCCGACACCGCGTAGAGCGGCACGATGCCTTCGTAGGCGCGCACGTCCTCGCCGGGCTCGGCGTGCTCGCCCAGGAGGTCGAGCTTGTTCACCACCAACAGCGCCTCCAGCCCGCCCGCGTGGGCCGCGAGCAGAAAGCGATCGACGGCACCCGAGCGGAAGGGCGGGCTCGCGACCGAAGTCACGATCGCCAGCCGGTCCACGTTGGCCGCGATCACCTGCGGCTTCGGCCGGCCGAACGAGCGCAGGCGCGCGAGCTGCGTGCGGCGCGGCAGCACGTCGACCAGCACGCCCTTCGCGGGATCGAACGTGACCTGATCCCCGACCGCGAGCGCGAGCTCGCGGTGGGCATTCGCGCCCGACAGCCGCAGGCGCTGCAGGCGGTCGCCCTCGACGACCTCGACCGCGCCGCGCAGGACGGTGATCACCGTGCCTTCGGTGGTCACCGCCCTCGTGCCCGCTCGACCAGCGCCTCGAAGACGCGGGCCTGCCGGGGGTCCTCCGCGGCCTGCATCTCGGGGTGCCACTGCACGCCGAGCGCGAACGGGTGACCCTCGAGTGACACGGCCTCGATCACGCCGTCGGGCGCGTATGCCATGGGCCGCAGGCCCTTGCCGAGCGTGCGCACGGCCTGGTGGTGCCAGGAGCACACCGGGAGCTCCGACTCGCGGAAGATCTCGCCGAACGCGCCCGCGCGCTCGATGCGCACTGGATGGGTCGTAGGCACCCGCGGCGGCAGCCGGTGCGCCACGGCCTCGCCGAACTCGTCGGGCACGTGCGGCGTGAGGTCGCCGCCCAGGGCGATGTTCATGATCTGCATGCCGCGGCAGATGCCGAGCACCGGGAACGGCGGGCGCTCGAGCGCGGCGCGCACCAGCTCGAGCTCGAACGAGTCACGCGCGGGATTCACCATGTAGATGGTCTCGTGCCCGCGGCCGCCGTAGACGTCGGGCGCGATGTCTCCGCCGCCCGCTACGACCAGGCCATCGAGGATCTCGAGCAGCTCGCGCGCCGGCAGCGCGCTCGCGGCGAGCAGCACCGGCGTGCCGCCCGCGGCCACCACCGCGTTCACGTAGCCGGTGGGCAGCGAGATCAGCGCCAGGTCGCCCTCGCTGGGCGCCGCCGGTCCGTAAGTCGTGATTCCGATCGTCGGCCGGCGCGCGCCCATCTCGCCAGTCAGATGCGCTCGAAGTAGCGCGCGCGCTCCCAGGTCGTGACTGCCGCGTCGAACTTGCGCTTCTCGACCCGCGCGAAGTGGAGATAGTGCTCGACCACATCGTCGCCGAAGGCCTTGCGCAGGAAGGTCGAGCCTTCGGCCGCGGCGATCGCCTCGCCCAGGCTGCGCGGCACCTGCGGCAGGCCTTCCGCGGTGTACAGGTTGCCCTCGAACATCTTGGGCGGCTCGAGCTTGCGCTCGATGCCCTCGAGCCCGGCCGCGAGCAGCGCCGCGAACGCGAGATACGGGTTCGCGTCGGCGCCTGGAATGCGGCACTCGCTGCGCAGGCTCTTGCCCTGACCCACGATGCGGAAGCCGGCGGTGCGGTTGTCGACCGACCAGCCGATCGCGGTGGGCGCGAACGTGCCCTCGACGAAGCGCTTGTAGCTGTTCACGGTGGGCGCGAGAAAGAGCGCGATCTCGCGCGCGTGCGCCAAGAGACCCGCGAGCCAGTGCCGGAACAGCGGCGCTGCGCGCAGCTGACTCCCGGGCAGCGGGTCGTCGCCCGCGAACTGGTTCGCCGAGAGCGCGCGGTCCCAGAGACTCGTATGCACGTGCATGCTGTTGCCCGCCATCTCGGCGTGCCACTTGGCCATGAACGTGATCGCCAGGCCGAGACCGGCCGCGATCTCCTTGCACGCGTTCTTGTAGACCACGTGCCGGTCGGCCATCTCCACGAGCTCGCAGTAGCGCAGGTTGATCTCCTGCTGGCCCGGGCCCCACTCACCCTTCGAGAACTCGACCGGCACGCCCGAGTTGTCGAGGTGGTGCCGGATCGCGCCGTTCAGCGCCTCGATCTTCGTGCCCTGCAGGATGTGGTAGTCCTCGACGTATCTCCCGAACGTGTCGAGCTTGTCGTAGCCCTTGTCGTGCGCGCTCTCGAAGGTCTCCTTGAAGGCGAAGAACTCGAGCTCGGAGGCGCCCATGGCCACGAAGCCCAGCTCGTGCGCGCGCTCCATCTGGCGGCGCAGCACGTTGCGCGGCGCGACCGACACGAGCTCTCCGCTGTCCTCGTCGAACACGTCGCACAGCACGAGCGCGCTCTTCTCGAGCCAGGTCGCGCGCCGCAGGGTGTTCCAGTCCACCTTGCACAGCACGTCGCCGTAGCCCTTGTCCCACGACGTGAACGCGTAGCCGGGCGTCGGGTCCATCTCCATGTCGCACGCGAAGAGATAGTCGCAGACGTGCATGCCGTGCTCGGCGGTCTCGGCGAGAAAGAAGCGACCCGTGATGCGTTTGCCGACGAGCCGGCCGTACAGGTCAGGAACGACGGTCACGACCGTCTCGATCTCGCCCGCGTGGATCGCTTCTTCGAGCTCGGCCCTGGAGAGTCGACCCGGAATGTTGGTTCCCATCCTCGGCACGATCGGAAGCTACAACATCTGGCATGATCGGGGCATGACGCACGAACTGCAGGGCCCCGCTTCGCAGCACTATTTCTCGCACCGGCTGCGGCTGCACTACGTGGATTGGGGCAACGAGGCCGCGCCGCCGCTCCTGCTCGTGCACGGCGGGCGCGACCACTGCCGCAACTGGGACTGGGTGGCGGAGGAGCTGCGGCGCGACTGGCACGTGCTGGCGCCCGACCTGCGCGGACATGGCGACTCACAGTGGGTCACCGGCGCCAACTACGGGATGATCGACTACGTGTACGACGTCGCGCAGCTCATCCACCAGAAGAACCTGGCGCCGCTGACCATCATCGGTCACTCGCTGGGCGGGTCGGTCTCGCTGTCGTACACGGGCATCTATCCCGACCGCGTGAAGAAGCTGGTGGCGATCGAGGGCCTGGGGCCGCCGCCCGCGATGATCGCCGAGCGCTCGAAGCTGGGCATCCACGAGCGCATGCGCGAGTGGATCGGCCAGATGCGCCAGCTCGCGGGCCGCTCGCCGCGCCGCTACGCCTCGATCGAGGAGGCCTACGCGCGCATGCAGGAAGAGAACCCGCACCTCTCGCCCGAGCGCGCCAGACACCTGACCGTGCACGGCGTGAACCAGAACGAAGACGGCACCTACTCCTGGAAGTTCGACAACTACGTGCGCGCCTTCTCGCCCTACGCGTTCAACTCGGAGGAGGCGCAGTCGCTCTGGCGGCGCATCACCTGTCCCACGCTGCTCGTGCGCGGCACGGAGAGCTGGGCCAGCGATCCCACGAAGGACGGCCGCGCCGGCTTCTTCCAGAATGCCGAGGTGGTGAACGTGGAGAAGGCGGGTCACTGGGTGCACCACGACCAGCTCGAGAAGTTCCTGGAGGTCGTGAAGGCGTTTCTCGCGCGCTAGATGCGGGATGACCAGGCCCTCATCGACGTGTTCATCGCGCAGGCGGGAGCGCCACTCACCGAATTTGCGGAGCGTCACGAATTCGGAGAGCCGACCTCCATCGTAGATCGACGCATCTCTCAGGTGCGGATCATGCTGAAGAAGAGAGAGATCGCTGTCGAGGTGAGCTACGACTATCGCGAGGGTGACATCGAGCTGTTTGTCGCACGACTCGAGAACGGCGAAGTCCCTGAAGGTTGGATGGTCGACGCGCGGGGCCGCCGCTTCCGCTTCCGCGTGCTCGAGCTGCTGCTGGCTCGAGGCGTCAGAAGTCTCGGTCTCGAGCCGAAGGGGAGCGAATCGCTCGAAGAGCGCTACCGTCGCATCGTTGCGAGGTTCTTGTCGCTGATCGAAGAGCACATTCCCGAGGTGCTCGACGGTTTCTTGCCGGGTTGATCGGACGATCAAGATTGACTGCCGCCGACGAGGGCGCGAAGGTCGGCGCATGAGCACGGCGGCGGACGCGCTGCACGAGATCTGGCGGCTGGGCGGCGGCGATCCCGCGGCGCTCCCACGCGTGTCACTCGCGGGCGACGATCCCGTATTGCCGTCGACCTTCCGCGTCGGCGCGTTCGCACAGGCGACGATCGCCGCGGCCGGGCTGGCCGCCGCCGAGATCTGGCGGCTGCGCACGGGCCGCGCGCAGCGCGTCGCCGTCGACATGCGCGCCGCGGCGATCGAGTTCCGCAGCGAGCGCTACCTGCGGGTCACGAGCATCGACACCCCGCCCATGTGGGACCCGATCGCCGGCGTGTACCGCACGGGCGACGGCCGCTTCGTGCGCCTGCACACGAACTTCCCGCACCACCGGCGCGCGGTGGTGAGTCTGCTCGGCGCGAGTGACACGCGCGAGTCGGTCCAGGAGAAGCTCGCGGGCTGGAAGGGCGAGGATTTCGAGACCGCCGCGGCGGGCGCCGGCGCGGTGGCGGCGATGATGCGCAGCCCGGAGGAGTGGGCCGCGCACCCGCAGGGGCGCGCGCTGGCGGCGCTGCCCGCGTTCGAGATCGAGCGCATCGGCGACGCGGCCCCGCGC
>DATKAO010000078.1 GCA_035498015.1 Myxococcota bacterium | reverse complement strand
TTCCGGGTCGACGTGGTGCCGGGCGAGAAGGTCGGCGCGCCGGTGCAGCTGCGGCTCGCGCCCTCGCTGCCGTACTTTCGCGGCGCCGCCGACGCAGTCACTCTGAGCGGCGGCGGGCAGCTCGTGCTCGACGTCGACGTGTTGCCCGACGGCAGCGGCGAGAGCGTGCGCGTGTCGGGCGCGGTCTCGGCCGGCAAGCCGACCTCGACCTACTGGCGCGCGGTGGCGCTGCCCGAGCGCTACGCGGCCGCGGTGCTGCGCGCGCAGCTCGAGGGCCAGGGCGTACGCGTGGCGCCGCGCGTGCGCGTCGGGCCCGCGCCGGCCGAGGCGCACGAGTTACTGCGCTTCCCGGGCGAGCCGCTCGCGCTCCAGGTGCGCCTGCTCGAGAAGTTCAGCAACAACTTCGTCGCCGAGCAGCTGACCAAGATGCTGGGCGCCGAGGTCTACGGCCCGCCCGGCACCTGGGAGAAGGGCACCCAGGCCCTGGCCGCGTGGCTCCAGTCCGCGGGCATTCGCGATCCGGAGCTCGTGATCGCCGACGGCTCGGGTCTCTCGCCGCGCAACCGCATCGCCCCGGCCACGCTGGTGGCGGTGATCCGGCACGCCGCGGCGCGCTTCGACCTGGCGCCCGAGTATCTCTCGGCGCTGCCGATCGGCGGCCGCGAAGGCACGCTCGAGGACCGCATGGGCGGCGGCACGATCCAGATCCGCGCGAAGACGGGTCACCTGCGGCGCGTGGCGGCGCTCTCCGGCATCGTGCCCGCGCCCAACGGCACCACGCGCGTGTTCTCCATCCTGGTGAACGGCGCGCGCGGCGACGCGGAAGGCGTGGACACGGCGATCGACGCGTTCGCCTCGCGGCTCGGCTCGGCGCCGGTCGGTCCGGCCGCGGAGCCCGCGGCCGCGCAGGCGCCGGAGGCCCCTCCGCCCAGCGAGTGACTCACTTCAGGCGCGCGTAGACCTGTTGCACGTACACCTCGGGCACGCGGTCGCCGTCGGCGAGTCTCTTGTCGATCGCGGCCGGGCCCCAGTTGTAGGCGGCGAGCGCCTTCTGCCAGGTGCCGTAGCGCGCGTGCAGGATCGCGAGATAGCGCGTGCCGAGCCGCACGTTGAGCTCGGGCGCGAACAGGTCGTCCGGGCCCGACCAGTCGACGCCGGCCTCGTCGGCGAGCATCTCGCCGGTCGCGGGCATGATCTGCATCAGGCCGAGCGCGCCCACGGGCGAGCGCGCGAAGTTGTAGTAACCGCTCTCGGTGTTCATGACCGCGAGCACCAGGCGCACGTCGATGCGGTTGCGCTTCGACTCGCGCACGATCGCCTGGGCGGTGCGGCGCAGCTCGAACGGCGCGAGCCCGGTCATGTAGCCGGACAGGAGTGTCTCGATCTCGGCGGTGGTCTGCGCCTCGGGCGTCGGCGCCGTGGCGACGGCCTGCGGCTCGGACGGGTCGGGCGTCGGCACGTCGTGGCGCAGCGAGCACGACAGCGCGCAGCAGAGAGACAGGACCACGATCGCGAGCTTGGGTCTCTGCATGCGGGCTAGCTCCACGCGATCGGCAGCGCGGTGCTGTGGATCACCAGTGCGTTGTTGACGGCCGCCCAGGCGGGCAAGGCGGCCAGGACGACCAGGAGCGCGAGCTTGATGCGCGGCGGCACGTGACTCGTGGCGACCAGGAACGCGACGGCCAGCGTCGTCACCACCATCTCGAACACCAGACCCGGGACCAGGCCCATCGTGCCGAACAGCCAGTTCGCGGCGGGGTTGGCCTCGAAGACGTCGTAGCCCGGGACCGGAGCGCGCAGACACAGGAAGGTCGTGGTGTTGTCGGCGGCGTTGAGGAGGACCACCAGGACCCCCAGGGCGATGCGCATCGGTTACCTCCAGCGACGACGGTTCGCGTCGCGGAGGAGCTACAAAATCCGTGCCGCGCGGGGCCTCACGCGCCGAAAGCGAAGGCGCGGCGGGCGGTAGCGCGCTGTCTTGCGCACGCACGCGCGCGCAGTGACTCCTACGGGGTGGGTAGTCGGCTCCACACGAGGGAAACCGGACGGATCAGCGGCGCGAGCGGCCGCCCTTGCCGAGCAGGAGCCAATCGAGCGAGACGCCCTCGCGGACCGCGAGCGTGATCAGGAAGTCGGCGTGCGGCGTCGTGCCGCTCTCGTAGCGGTTCACGTTCTGCTGAAACACTCCGAGCTCGCGGGCGAAGGAGCGCTGAGAGCGGCTGCCGCGAACCTGGGCGAGGCGAGCAGACACGAGCTTCTTCTGCTTCTCGATCGTCGCCTTCGAGTTCCCGGCGCCCTGACTCTTCTTCGCCGCCATCTGCCGCTCCTTTTTCGCTCAACGCCGCCGGTGGGTTGCCGGGTCCGCCAGGGTGCGATGGCACGGGGAACACTCGTGACACCGAGCCATGTCACCTCGACGAGCGGGGCATGCTAGCGAAGGTACACGACGGTTCAAGACATTTGCGACGTGATTTTCCGACGCGTGCGCTAGTTGCCCGTCGGTGTAGGTCTGCGCGCCGCCTTGACCTGCACGGAGCGCTGTTGATACGGTGCGCGACGCTTCGGTCCGTCGAGACGGGGAGCGGAATTTCGATGCGCGTCGTTGCGGGAGAGCTGCGAGGGCGACGCCTAGTCTCCGCCGCGGGCCGCGAGACACGACCGACCTCCGAGCGCGCGCGCGCCGGACTGTTCGACTGGCTCGGACCGCGCGTGGCCGACGCTCGCGTGCTCGACCTGTTCGCCGGCAGCGGCGCGCTCGGCATCGAGGCGCTGTCGCGCGGCGCGCGCGAGGCCGTATTCGTGGAGCGCTCGCGCGCCGCGCTGCGCGCGCTGCGCACGAACCTCGAGGAGCTGGGCGTCGCCGGGCGCGGGGAGGTCGTCGAGCGCGACCTGGCCCGCGGGCTGGGCGCGCGTGTGGTCGAGGGCCCCGCTTTCGACCTCGTGCTCGCCGATCCGCCCTACGGCGGCGGCTGGCTCGCACGCCTGCTCGGATGTGAGACGCTTCCCAGGCTCCTGAATCCCGACGCCGTGGTCATCGCCGAGCGCTCGACGCGCGGCGCCGCGGAGCCCGAGACCGGGCGGCTGCGGCTGCGGGGAACCAAGAGCTACGGCGAGACGGCGTTCGACTGGTACGACAACACGGCTCCCGACGAAGGGGCGGAGCGGGGAAGGGCGGAAGAATGAGCGAGAAGCGCGTCGCGGTGTATCCCGCGAGCTTCGATCCGATGACGAACGGACACCTCGACCTGGTCCACCGCGCGGCGCGCCTGTTCGACGAGGTGGTCGTGGCCGTCGCGACCAACGTCGACAAGAGCGGCGGCACGTTCCCCGTCGACGAGCGCGTGGCGATGATCAAGCACGCCGTGGGCGGACTGCCCAACGTGCGGGTCGACATCATCCAGACACTCCTGGTCGACTATCTGCGCAGGATCGGCGCGCGCATCGTGATTCGCGGGCTGCGCGCGCTCGCCGACTTCGAGTACGAGTTCGAGATGGCGCTGATGAATACGCACATGTTCCCCGAGATCGAGACCGTGTTCCTGATGACGAGCGAGCGCTGGTTCTACGTGAGCGCCTCGCGCGTGCGCGAGCTGGTGCGCTTCGGCGCCGACGTGAGCGAGTTCGTACCCGCCGAGGTGGCGCAGAAGCTGCGCGAGCGGATCGGGCCGAAAAAGAAGGGCTAGGAGTCACCCTCGCGGTCGATCTCGAGCTCCTTCATCTTGAGCTGGAGACCGCGGCGCGAGAGACCGAGCTCCTTGGCGGCGCGGGTGACGTTGCCCTCGGTGAGTCGCAGCGCTTCGAGGATCGCGTCGCGCTCGATGCGCTGCGTGGCCGCGCGGATGCGTTCGCGCAGCGGCGTCGCGCCGGCCGGCACGGGCGCGTCTGGCGCGCCCCGGTCGAGCTCGGGGGGGAGGTCGCGCCGCGTGAGCGTGCTCCCGTCACACATCAGTGTCGCCCGCTCGATCGCGTTCTCGAGCTCGCGGATGTTGCCGGGCCAGGGGTGCGCGCGCAGCGCGTCCATCGCGGCGGGGTCGATCCCGGTCACGGGGCGGTTGAGCTTCGCCGCGAAACGCTCGAGGAACAGCCGGGCCAGCATGGGAATGTCTTCGGGCCGCGAGCGCAGCGGGGGCAGCTCGATCGGCACCACGTGCAGCCGGTAGAAGAGGTCCTCGCGGAAGCGCCCCGCGTTCACCTCGGCGCGCAGGTCGCGGTTGGTGGCCGCGACCAGCCGCACCGACACGTGCACCGTCTCGGTACCGCCGACCCGGTAGAAGCGCCCCTCTTGAATCGCGCGCAGTAACTTGGGCTGCGCCGAGAGCGGCATCTCGCCGATCTCGTCGAGAAACAACGTGCCACCGTCGGCGAGCTCGAACTTGCCCGGCTTGCGCCCGGTGGCGCCGGTGAACGCGCCCTTCTCATAGCCGAACAGCTCGCTCTCGAGCAGGCCCTCGGGGATCGCCGCGCAGTTCACCTTCACGAACGGGCCGCCGCGCACGGCGCTCGCGCGGTGCAGGCTGCGCGCGACGATCTCCTTGCCGGTGCCGCTCTCGCCGCTGATCAGCACCGTCGCGGGTGTGGGCGCGACTCGCTCGATCACGTGGCGCACCTCGCGCAAGAGCACGCTCTCGCCGACGAGCAGGGGCTCGGGATTCTCGTCGGAGGGCAGGCGCGCCTCGCGCGCGGCGAGGCGCCGGGTCGAGACCGCCTTCTCCATCACCTGGCGGATCTCGTCGGGGTCGAAGGGCTTGGTGAGATAGTCGAAGGCGCCCTGTTTCAGGGCCTCGACTGCGCTGCCCACCGTGCCGTGCGCGGTGAGCATGATGACCGGGATCTCCGGATGCTTGCGGCGCACCGCCTCGAGTAACTCGAGGCCGTTCACCTTGGGCATGCGCAGGTCGGTGAGGATCGCGTCGACCGGCTCGCGCGCGAGTAACTCGATCGCCGCGGCGCCATCCGTCGCTTCGAGCGCGCGGTAGCCGTCGCGTTCGAGCAAGGCGCAGAGAACGC
>DATKAO010000077.1 GCA_035498015.1 Myxococcota bacterium | reverse complement strand
GCCGCGTCAACGCGGCCGCCGGCGGGTGCGAGATGCCGGGAATTGCGACGGAAACGGCCGTTCGGTCAGTACTTCCAGGCCGACCCGTCGAAGCTGAAGATCTCCATCACCTCGGTCTTCTCGACGACCTCCGGGGAGCTCTTCTTCGCCGCTTCGGCCGAGGTTCCGGCCTTGCGCAGCTGCAGCTGGTTGTAGACCAGCGTGCCCACGCCGCGCACGCCGGGCTTGGCGCGCGACTGGCACTTCAGGGGGGTCTTCTCGTAGCCGGTGTAGGTCCCGACGACCTGACCGCCTTGAGGCGTGTACTGGACCTTGGCCGCATTGGCCTGCTCGCGTGCGGCGAGCTTCCCCATCCACTCCGCGCAGAAGCTCTCGAAAGTCTGCGGCTGCGCGGCACGGGCTGCGGGGGCCGTGAGTGCGAGCACACCCACGGCGAGAATCAACGCGATCCGGAACTGAGTTGCGCTCGAACGACCCAACATCGCTCCAAGCCTCCTGTATCCACTAAGGGCGCCCCCTCCGCGCCTGGATCGATTCGGCAAATCCTCTCATCCGGTGAAGGTCCGGGGAAGGCGAACCCGCAGCCTTCCCGCTCATCTGTACCAGTTCTCCACGCTTGCAAAAGGTGCAAATCCCGTCATCATGCGGCCTAGTCGGATCGACCTGCGCGCTAGATGCGTGAGTGCGTCGGATATCTGCGCACGATCCGCGACCTCTGGAGGAAGCGCCAAGATGAAGGGACTCACGACTCTGGTTTCGGTTGGACTGCTCGCCCTGGGCTCGGGCTGCGCGAGCATGCATGAGACGTTCGGAGCGGCCACGCCCGTGGTATGCGCAGTGATCGGTGGCGGTCTCGGCGCTCTCGGCGGCGGCATTGCTTCGAACTGGCACCACGGCGACGACAACCGCGACGACTTGCGCGAGGCGGCCGCGATCGGCGGCGGCGTGGGCGCGGTCGGCGGTGCGTTGCTGTGCGCACTCACTGCTCCGGAAGAGGTGAAGGCCGCGCCGGTCGCGCGCTGCACCGCGAACCCGAGCTCGGGTGCACCCCCGCTCGCGGTTGACTTCCGCGCAGTCGGGCAGTCCGACGCAGGCATCAAGGGCTACTCCTGGGACTTCGGTGATGGCACGACCTCCACGGAGCAAAATCCGCACCACACCTACTCCAGCGCGGGCAACTACAACGCGACCTGCACGGTCACCGACAACAACAACATGGCCGGCAAGGGCAGCGCGCCCGTCTCCGTCGCTGCGGCGGCGGTCGGCAAGAAGACGATCGTTCTGCGCGGCATCAACTTCGACTTCGACAAGGCTGTGATCAAGCCCGAGGCGGAGCCGGTGCTCGACGCCGCCGTCGACGTATTGAAGGAGAACCCGGACGCGCACGTGCGTGTCGGCGGTCACACCGACAGCGTCGGCACCGACGCCTACAACCAGGGCCTGTCCGAGCGCCGCGCCAAGTCGGTGCGTGACTACCTGGTCGCGCACGGCATCGACGCATCGCGGCTCACGGCCGTGGGCTACGGCGAGTCACAGCCGGTGGCCGACAACAAGACGAAGGACGGCCGCGCCCAGAACCGGCGCGTCACGCTCGACGTCGAGTAGGCTCGAGTCGTAGGGAGAAACGAAGACCCCTGGGACACTTCGCGTGTCCCAGGGGTCGTTTCTTTCGGGCTGCCGCTCTCGGATCCCGAAAGCGAGTGACTCGACAGGTCAGTAAGTCTTGGGCGCCGGCGGCACGGAGCCCGCCGCGTCCTTGGCCGCATCATCGGCGGAGCCTGCGGCGTCCTTGGCCGCGTCGGCCGCGCCCTGCGCGGCGTCGGCGGCGCCGCTGGCCGCCTTGGCCGCCATGTCCGCGATCTTGGCCTGCGCGGCGGCGAGCGCCGCCTTGACCTTCTCGTTCGCGGAGTCGGCTTGCAGCGCGCGCTCGCACACCGGCACTGCGTCGGAGTACATCTCGTTCGCCACCAGATCGAGGCAGCTCGAGCTGTCCGGGTTCGCGGCCGCGCCGACGCCCGGATTCGCGGCTTCGCTCGTCGGCGCCGGCGCCGTCCCCGTGGCGCTTGCGTTCGGAGCCCCCTGGTTCTGGCGCTGACCGCAAGCGGCCAGGCCGAGAATCGCGAAGGCCACAATCACCTCTCGTCGCATAGACCCTCCCTGCCCTGATTGGGCGGAGCTGATGCTACACCCGGGCCGCGAGGTCGCGCAGTGACCCTGCGCGGGTATCTTCCGCCGTGATGAGGGGGTGTCCCGCGGGTCGGCTCGCCGTGTGCGCCGCGGCGCTGTGCGCGCTCACCGCGTGCGCGGCGCTGCCCTGGCCGAGCGGCGAGGATCGCGGCGGCGCGGTCTTCCACAGCGACGGGCTGCTCGACCTGCGCGGCGTGGTGCACGTACACACGCGCGTGTCGCACGACGCGAAGGGCGACATCGGCGAGCTGATCGATGCCGCGCACGACGCGGGCATCGCCTTCGTGGCGCTGACCGAGCACACCTACCGCGCCGAGCTCAGCCCGGCGCGCGGAGTGGTCGAAGGCGTGATCCTGATCCCGGGCTGGGAGGTGAACTCGGCGGGCGCCTCGGTGCTCGCGCTCGGCGTCTCGCGCCGCGCCCGCCTGCCCCGCGACCCGGCGAAGCTCGTGGCCGAGGTGCACCGACGCGGCGGGCTCGCGTTCGTGGGCCATTTCGAGGCGTCGCAGCTCGCCGATCCCGAGAGCTACGCCGCCGCGGCGCCCGACGGCGTGGAGATCGCGAACCTGCACGCGACCGCGCTCGAGGTCGGCGGGCGGCTGGTGCTGGGCGAGCTCTTCTTGCCCGCGGCCTGGGCCATGCGCCCGCTGCTGCGCACGCCGGAGGGCAACCTGCAGCGGCTCGCGCGGCTCTCGGGCGTGCGCGCGCTGGTGGGCGGCGTCGACGCCCACGCCAAGTTCCGCGTGCTGGGGCCGCTCGGCGGGACGCTCGACCGCTACCGCGACGTGTTCCGGCTGGTCACGACTCACGTGCTCGCGCGCGAGCGCAGCGCCGCGGGCGTGCTCGACGCGCTGCGCGCCGGGCGCAGCTACGTGGCCTGGGAGGGCCTGGCGCCGGTGAGTCACTTCGCGGTCGCGCGCACGGCCGAGGGCTGGGCGGTGAGCTCTCCGCTCGAGGCGCGCGTCGAGCTGGTGTGCGCGGGCGAGGCGGTCGCCTCGGCGCAGGGCGCGGAGGTCACGCTGCCGGCTCCCGCCGGCTCGCGCGAGTGTCACGTCGAGGCCTGGCTCGGCGAGCGGCTGTGGGTGATCACGAGCCCGTTCGACGCCGGGGGCGAGGCGCCGCGAGTTTTGCTGTAATCGCGAGATGAGCGGCCCCGCGGTGCTCCGCTTCGACGATCTCGAGAAGTATCTGCTGCACAAGAACGGCAACTACCTGTACAAGGTGCCGTTCCAGGGGCGCTGGGCCGTGCTGAAGGTCTACTACGGCAGCCTGCCGCTGTGGCGCTACGCGCTCAAGAGCGCGGGCAACCTGGCGCTCGCCAACCAGACGGCGGTCATGCCCTGGTCGCGCCGGCAGACCGAGCTCGACTGCATCGCCCTGTGGCGCGACGCCGGCTTTCGCGTGTTCGGCGTGTACGACGCCGTGGTCGAGGGCCTGCCGCGCGAGGGGCAGGCGCTGTTCGAGTATGTCGAGGCGCCGCGCTTCGTGCACTACTTCGCGGACCGTTCGGTTCCGCTCGAGACACGGCTCGAGACCTGGCGGCGCTTCCTGCCCGTGTGGCACCGGCGCCACCAGCTCGCCGTCGACCGGCGCGAGCCGCGCTTCGTGCACGAGAACGGCGACCTCAAGCACGTGATGATCGTGGGCGACGAGTTCCTGTTCTTCGATTTCGAGACGGTGTTCCGCGCGCGCGGGCGCGTGCGCGAGGTCGTGGCGCGCGAGATCCTCTGCTACCTGAAGTCACTCGCGCGCACGGTGGGCGACGAGTTCGAGGCCTTCCTGCAGGCCACCGTCGACGGTTACCCGGGCCGCGACCTGCTGAGTTACACGCACGAGTTCGCGTTCGCCGATCCCAACCCGTTCGTGCGCGTGGGCCGCAAGCTCGACCTCGCGTTCCGCGCGCGCGCGCGCAAGCCTTCGTCGAAATACCGCATCGCTGCGCGCCTCGACGCCCTGCTCGGGCGCGGATGAGCGCCGCGACCGGCCGTGCGGTCCGCGTGGGCGGGCTCGACGGCGTGTTGCTCGCGCGCTCCGAGCGCGGCGACGGCCGACACCAGGTGGTGTCGGCGCGCATGCGCGGTCGCGAAGTCGTGGTGAAGGTCTACGGCCGCAAGCGCGCGCCGCTGCCCACCTGGCTGCGCGGCTTCGGCCACCGCTTCCTGGTGGGCAAGACGGGTCTCTCGGCGCGCACGCGGCGCGACACGGAAGCGCGGCTGCTCGGGCTGTGGCGCGCACACGGCTTCGCCGTGCCCGAGTGTCTCGCCTGGCCGTTGCCCGAGCCACCGGCAGAGCCGGTGCTGGTGATGGAGCGCGTGGACGGCCCGACCGTCGACGCGCGCCTGCGCAGCGCCGCGCTGCCCGAGCTCGAGCCCGCGCTGCGCGCCTTCGCCGCCGAGTGGAGCCGCCGCCATGCCCTGGCCGAGTCGCTGCGCGAGCCGGCGCTGCTGCACGCGCACCCGAGCTTCGCGCACCTGATCGACCGCGCCGGGGTGTTCACGGCCTTCGACTTCGAGTACGCCTACACCGACGCAGGCCGCGTCGAGCAGCTGGTCGACGTGGAGATCGCTGGCTTCGTGGCCTCGCTGCAGCGCGCGGCCGGGGCCCGGGCCGCCCCGTGGCTGCGCGCGCTGGTCGAGGGCTACACCGATCGGCGTCGCCTGGAGCGTGCGGTGGCGCACGGCGCGGTCGGGCGCTTCCGCGCGCTCGAGTCCGTGGCCGTGCTGGCGCCCTTCCTGCGCGGACGCGGCCCGCGCAAGCTGCGCGAGAGCGTGGCGGCGCTGGCCGCGGAGCTGGAGCGGGCGCGCTAGGCGGCGCCGGCGAGCGGCACGCGCAGCACGAAGCGCGCGCCGCCCGGCGAGGTCGCGGTGACGTCGCCGCCGTGGGTGCGCGCGATCGCGCGCGCGATCGGCAGGCCCAGGCCCGTGCCCGCGCCCGAGCCGGCGCGCGTGGAGTAGAAGCGCTCGAACACGCGCTCGAGCTGATCGGGGGGCAGCCCGCGTCCGGTGTCGGTCACCACCAGCTCGGCGGCGCCGCCGCGCACGCCGACCTCGACCGCGACCTTCCCGCCCGACGGCGTGTGCCGGAGCGCGTTGTCGACCAGGTTCAGGATCGCCTGTCGCAGCTGCCCGGCGTCGCCTTCGATCCAGGCGCTCTCGCCCAGACAGTCGAGTGAGATCGAGCGTTCCTCGGCGATCACGCGCAAGTGGTCGACCAGCGCGCGCGCCAGCGCCAGGAGGTCGAGCTTCTCGCGCGCCACGGGCTCGGCCAGGCCGCTCTCCAGCTTCTCGAGGAACAGCAGGCGATTCACGAAGCGGATCAGGTCGTCGACTTGCTCGATGGCGATCTCGACCGGCTCACTGGCGCCGTTCTCGCCGGCCGCGTCGAGCTCCAGGTGGCCGCGGATCGCAGTCAACGGAGTGCGCAGCGCGTGCGCGGCATCGGCAGTGAGTCGCCGCACGCGCATGACCTCTTCGCGAATGCGCTGCAAAAGGTCGTTCAGCACGGCGGCCAGCCGGTCGATCTCGTCGCCCGAGCCGGTGCGCGGCAGCACGCCGTCGGACAGCCCGCCCAGCGCCCGCGCCTGGGCGGCGATGCGCGACACCGGGCGCAGCGAGCGCGCCGCGACCACGTAGGCCGAGAGCGCGACGGCAACGGAGAGCGCCACCAGCGAGCTCACCAGGTTCTTGCGCAGGCCCCAGTACCAGCGCTGGACCTCCTTCAGGCTCATCCCGATGTTGACCCGGTAGTCGCCCACCCAGGTCTCGAGCGCGCGCACGCGCCGGGAGCTCGTGCGCTTGCCCCGCGGATCCCGGAACTCCCAGAAGCGCGGCGGTGCGCCGTGCGCGATCTCGAGCGCGTTCGGGAAGCCCGTGGCCGGAATGTTCGCGCTGCGCGCGACCAGCTTGCCGTCGGCGTCGCGCACCTCGACGAACATCTCGTTCTCGGTCTTCTGCGCGGCCATGGTCTGGTCGATCCAGTCCTGGGCGTTCCCGGCCGCCAGCACGACGCGCAGGTCGGCGAGGCCCTCGAACAGCCGGTCGTCGACCTCTTCGGTCAGCGTGTACTTGAAGCGCTCCAGCACGTACACGATCTGGAGCGCGACCAGACTCACCACGACGGCGAACACCGCGAGCGCGATGCGCAGGCGGATGCTTCGGTTCACGTCGCGGCGGAGAGCATGTAGCCGACCCCACGGCGGGTGTGGATCAGCTTCTTCTCGAACGGCTCGTCGATCTTGCGCCGCAGATAGCGGATGTAGACGTCGATCACGTTCGAGAAGCTGTCGAAATTCATGTCCCACACGTGCTCGGAGATCATCGTGCGGGTCACCACCTCGCCGGCGTGCCGCGCGAGATACTCGAGCAGCGCGAACTCCTTCTGGGTCAGGTCGAGCCGCGTGCCGGCGCGCTCGGCCTTGCGCGAGAGCAGGTCGACGCGCAGGTCACCGACCTCGAGCAGGCTCGGGCGCGCGGTGCCGCGGCGCAAGAGCGCGCGCACGCGCGCCAGGAGCTCCGCGAATGCGAACGGCTTGGGCAGATAGTCGTCGGCGCCGGCGTCGAGGCCGCGCACCTTGTCGTCGATCTCGTCGCGCGCGGACAGCACGAGCACCGGCGTGGCGCGCCCGCCCGAGCGCAGCTCGCGCAGCACCGAGAGACCGTCGCGGCGCGGCAGCATGAGGTCGAGCACGATCGCGTCGTAGGGGTTCACCAGCCCGAGACGCAAGCCGTCCTCGCCGTCGACCGCCGAGTCGACCGCGAAACCCGCCTCGCGCAGACCGCGCTCCACGAAACTGCGGACCCTGAGCTCGTCTTCGACCACCAATACGCGCATGGCCCTAGATTAGCCGCAGTGGGCGGTTTGCGCCGCGCTACCGCGCCCCGCGCAAACCGGAGATACTGGCCGCCATGGTGGAGGAGCGGCGTCCGGGGCTGATCGTCGCGCGGGTGCTCGTGGGACTGGGGCTTCTCGCCGCGACCTTCTGGATCTTGAGTCCCTTCCTGGTTCCGGGGGTTTGGGCGGCAATTGCGGCCTACATGACCTGGCCGATCTACGCGCGCGCCCGGGCCTGGACGGGGCGTCCGGGAGCCACCGCGGCGGCCGTCACCTTGATCTTCGCCACGGCCGTCGCGCTGCCCGTGGGCTGGCTGTTGCTGGCCTTCGCCTCCCAGGCGAGCGTCGTGGCGGAGCGCGTGCAGGAGTGGGTGAATGCGGGTGCGCAGCCGCCTCAGTGGGTGAGCGATACCCCGTGGCTCGCAAAGCGGGTGGAGGAGATGCGCGAGAGCCCGCTGTTCGGCCCGGCCGCCGCCGGCGAGTGGATCGCGCGCTACGGACAGGTCGGCTCGCAGTGGGCGGTGGCGCTGGGCAGCGGCATCGCGCGCAATCTGCTCGAGTTCGTGATCACGCTCGTGGTGCTGTTCGCGTTGTATCTCGACGGCGAGCGCATCGCGGGTCACGCGCGGCGCCTCGCGGTGCTGCTCTTGCCCAGCGACGACCCGCGCCTGGTCGACAAAGTGGGCGCGATCGTGAGTGCGGTGGTGTTCGGGCTGCTGGGCACGGCGCTGGCGCAGGGCGTGCTCGCGGGCATCGGCTTCGCGATCTTCGGCGTGCCGTCGCCCGTGTTCTTCGGCTTCGCGACGGCGCTGGCGTCACTCATTCCCGCCGGGCCGGCGCTGATCTGGATCGGCGCGTGTATCTGGCTGTGGACGCAGGGCTCGGTGTGGGCCGCGGTGGGGCTCGCGCTGTGGGGGGCGCTGCTGGTGAGCTCGATCGACAACGTGCTGCGGCCGCTCCTGATCAGCGGGCCCACGCGGATTCCGTTCATGCTGGTGTTCTTCGGCGTCGTGGGGGGGCTGGCGAGCCTGGGGCTGCTCGGCATGTTCGTCGGGCCGGTGCTGCTCGCGGTGGGCTTCGGGCTCCTGGCCGAGTTCCCGGCGCGCTACCGCAGCGCCGGCAGTGACTGACGCAGTTTCGTGTAGCGCTGCCACGGATCGGGCCCCTTGGCCAGCCGCTTGGGCAGGCTGTGCAGCGTGAAGCGCCGGGGATCGAGGCGGGCAGTCACTTCGCTCCATGCCAGCGGCGTCGCCACCGTCGCGCCTTCGCGGGCGCGGGTCGAATAGGGGCAGACCGCGGTGGCGCCGCGCGCGTTGCGCAGATAGTCGAGGAAGATCTTCCCGCGCCGCGCGCTCTTGGTGGCCTTGGCGAGATAGCGCTCCGGCTCGCGCGCCACGAGCTCGTCGGCGATCGCGCGCGTGAAGGCCTTCACCTCGTCCCAGCTCGCGCGCGGAACCAGCGGCGCCACGACGTGCAGACCCTTGCCGCCGGTGGTCTTCGCGAAGCTCTCGAGGCCGAGTGTCTCGAGCCGGTCGCGCACGGCGCGCGCGGCCGCGACCACGTCCTTCCAGGGCACTTTCGGGTCGGGGTCGAGGTCGAAGACGATCTGGTCGGGGTGCTCGAGGTCGGTCGTGCGCGAGCCCCAGACGTGCAGCTCGAGCGCGCCCAGCTGAACCAGCGCGGCCAGCCCGTCGGCGTCGGCGATCGCCATGTACTCCGCGACGCCGCCCGCTTCGCGCAGCTTCACGCGCTCGATCGACTCGGGCGTGCCGCGGCCCGGGTGTTTCTGGAAGAACGACGGGCCCGTGCGGCCCTCCGGGCAGCGCACCAGCGAGAGCGGCCGGTGCGCGGCGTGCGGCAGCAGGAAGGGCGCGACCTCGGCGTAGTAGCGCGCCAGGTCGGCCTTGGTGATCCCGAGCTCCGGATAGAGCACGCGGTCGGGGTGAGTGAGCCGCGGCACGCCGGCCGCCGGGGTCTCCTTCGTGACTTGCATCGCGGGCTTGTCCTCTCGCAGTCCTCGGAACGATGGGTGGCGCACGCGCCCCTCGCGCGTGCGCTCGGTGTACTCGACCTCGGCCACGAGCTCCGGACGCACCCAGCGCACGCCGCGCGCCTCCGCGCCGCGCGGCGCGGGCTCGAAGGGCGGCGCGCGTTGCTCGAGCGGGCGCAGCTTGCGGTGCAGCTCGGCGAGTGACTGCGCGCTGAAGCCGGTGCCGACCTTGCCCGCGTAGCGCAGCTCGCCGCCCGGGCCGTGCTCGCCGATCAACAGCGCCCCGAGGTGCTCGCGCGCGCCCGCCGGGGCCGTGAAGCCGCCGACCACGAACTCCTGGCGCGCCTTGCACTTCACCTTCAGCCAGGCGCGGGAGCGGCCCGACTCGTAGGCCGAGTCGGCGCGCTTGCACACCGCCCCCTCGGCGTGGCGCTCGCAGGCGGCGTGGAAGAACTCAGCGCCGCGTCCGACGACGTGGTCGGAGTAGCGCGTGCGGTCGTCGGCGCCCTCGAGCAGCTGGCGGAGCAGCTCCTTGCGCTCCACGAGCGGGTGCCGGCGCAGGTCGTGACCATCGAGGTGCAGGACGTCGAACACGAAGTACACGCAGCGCGAGTCGTCGCGCAGCGAGATCGCGTTCTGCAGCGCCTGGAAGTCACTGATCCCGTCGCGCAGCACGACCACCTCGCCGTCGAGCAGCGCCTTATGCGCCGGGAGCGCCGCGAGCGCGCGCGCCAGCGTGGGCAGGCGAGCGGTCCACTCGTTGCCGCCGCGCGAGAACAGGCGCACCGCGCCGCGCTCGATCCGGGCCTCGATGCGGTAGCCGTCGAGCTTCAGCTCGTGCAGCCACTCCACGCCCTCGGGCGGCTCGGCCACCAGGGTCGCGAGCTGCGGCGCCACGAAGCGGGGCAGGGGATCGCGGCCGCTGGCGCGCTTCACGAAGTGACTCGCTTGCCCTTGAACAAGAGCCAGCCCTGCTGGGTGCGCACCAGGTGCCAGCGGCCGCGCAGCCGCTCGCCGTGCAGCGTGAAGCTGAGCTTGCCGCGCTCGAGCGCGCGCGCCGCGTCGCCCTCGGGCTCCCACGTGCCGCGGTCCCAGATCTCCACCGAGCCGGCGCCGTACTCGCCGCCGGGAATCTCGCCCTCGAAGCCGCCGTACTCGAGGGGATGGTCCTCCGTGCGCACCGCCAGGCGCTTCACGCGCGGGTCGTTGCTCGGGCCCTTGGGCACCGCCCAGCTCCACAACACCCCTTCGTGCTCCAGGCGGAAGTCGTAGTGCAGGCTGCGCGCCGCGTGTTTCTGCACCACGAAGCTGGCTTTCCAGGCGCCGGGGCCGCGCGCTCCGCCACGCGGCTCGGGCGTGCGCGCAAAGTCACGCTTGCGCCGGTATTCACGAAGCGCCATGTGCCCCCTCGTGGTGCAGGCCGTGTGCCAGCGGGCTACGAGAGCGAGCCTACCTCGCCGTCGGCGGCGACGCTCACCGTCCAGCCCAGCCGTGAGCCGATCTCGCCCGCAAGCGCCGACGCGGCCGACGGCTCGCCATGAACCACCCAGGTGTGGCGAGGCGGCGCTCGGAAATGACCGAGCCAGTCGAGTATCTCGTTCCGGTCTGCGTGCGCCGAGAACCCGTCGATGGTCTCGATCCGGGCCTTCACCGGAACGTCCTGGCCGTGGATGCGCAGCGACGTCGCGCCTTCCTGCAGCGCGCGCCCGCGCGTGCCTGCCGCTTGGAAGCCCGGGAGCAGCACGGTCGTGCGCCGATCGGGGAGACGCAGCGCGAGGTGGTGCAGGATACGCCCGCCCGTCGCCATGCCGCTGCCGGCGATCACGATGAAGCCGCCGGTCAGGCGGTTCAGTCGCTTCGACTCTTCGGCCGAGTGCACCAGCGTGAGTCTCCGGCAGCGCAACGGATCGCGGTGCTCGTCCACGAGCTGGCGCATGTCGAGGTCGTGGTCCTCCGGGTGGCGGCGGTAGATCTCCGTGCCGGCGATCGCCATCGGGCTGTCGACGAACACGGGCAGCGGCGGAATCCGCCCCTCGTCCTCGAGGCGACGCAGGGTGAAGGCGAGCTCCTGACTCCGCCCCACCGCGAACGAGGGCACGAGCAGCGCGCCGCCGCGCGCGGCGGTCTCGTTCACGAGCGCGGCGAGCCGCTCCACCTCGTCGTGTGAGTGGACGCGGTCGCCGTAGGTCGACTCCACGAGCAGATAGTCGGCGGACTCCACGGGCTCGGGGTCGCGCAGGATCGGCCGGCCCGGGCGTCCCAGGTCTCCCGAGTAGACGAGCCGCGTCGCGGGCCGCGTGTCCAGCTCGAGCTCCACCGTCGCCGAGCCGAGTATGTGGCCCGCGCGCCGGAAGATCGCGCGCACGCCGTTCGCGACCGCGAATTCGCACCCGTAGGGCCGCGGCTGCAGGTGCGACATCGCCGCCGTGGCGTCGGCGACGGAATAGAGTGGCAGCGCCGGATGGTGCTTCGTGTAGCCGACCCGGTTGGCGCGCTCCGCGTCGTCCTCCTGGAGCCTCGCGGAGTCGGGCAGGAGGATCCCGAGGAGATCGGCGGTCCCGGCCGTGCAGTACACGGGCCCGCGAAACCCTTCCCGCACCACGCGCGGCAGATACCCGGAGTGATCGATGTGCGCGTGACTGAGAACGATCGCGTCGAGCTTCGCCGGGTCGAAGGGCACCGTCGCCCAGTTGCGCAGCCGCAGCTCCTTGCGGCCCTGGAACAGACCGCAGTCGAGCAGCACCCGCGCGCCGCCGAGCTCGAGCAGGAACTTCGAACCGGTCACGGTCCCGACCGCGCCCAGGAAGCGCAGCGCAGCGGGGGCAGTCATTCGGCACCGCCTCGCCCGCGCGCGTGCAGCGGCGGCTTGTGGAGCGCTTCGCACAGGTTCCGGTGACAGTGGAGGAGGATGTCCAGCGCCTCGGCCGGCGTCGAGAACTCGCGCACCTGGCGGTGCTCGTGCGACGAGATCGCGCCGCGCGCCACCATGTCGTCGAGCAGCCGCCGGAACCCGGCCCAGTAAGGATCCGCGTGCAGCAGGACGGGAAAGTGCGGGATCTTGTGAGTCTGCACGAGAGTGAGTGCCTCGAAGGCCTCGTCGAGCGTGCCGAAGCCGCCCGGGAAGATCAGGAAGGCGCAGGAGTAGCGCACGAACATGAGCTTGCGCGCGAAGAAGTAGTGGAAGCGGCACTCGCGTTGGACCCAGGTGTTCGTCGGCTGCTCGTCCGGCAGCTCGATCGTGAGGCCGACCGGCAGGCCGCCGCCTTCGGCGCAGCCCCGGCACGCGGCTTCCATCACCCCGGGGCCGCCGCCGCTGAGCACGTCGAAGCCGGCGCCGGCCACCGCGCGGGCGGTCGCGCGCGCCGCGGCGTAGACCGGGTCTTCGGGGCGCGCGCGCGCCGAGCCGAAGATCGCAACCGCGGGCTCGACGCCGCGCAGCGCGGCGAAGCCGCGTTCGAGCTCGCCCTCGATGCGCGAGATGCGCTCCCGGTCGTCCTCGGAGACCGGCCAACCTATGCTCTCCAGGGCTTCTTTCGAGGTCGGGTTCTGCTCGCTCACATCGCTGCCCCTCTCGGAATCGCCGGAGGCGGTATTAGCAGAGGGCCGCGGGTTGGGAAGGCTTGAAGCGGCGCGAGCGGCAACGAGCGAAGTGACTGCCTGGCACGTGCGCCCGGCGGAGGTTCTCACCGCCGAGCTCGAGACGGACGCCGCGAGCGGCCTCGCGCGTGAAGAGGCCGCGCGCCGCCTCGCCGTCGAAGGGCCGAACGAGATCGAGCGCGCGCGGGGCCGCTCGGCGCTCGCGATCCTCGCGGGTCAGTTCGCGAGCCTCGTGGTCTGGGTCCTCATCGGCGCGGCGGTCGTCTCGCTCGTCGTCGGCGACGCGCTCGACGGCGCGGCCATCCTGGCGATCGTCGTCTTGAACGGCGCGACCGGCTTCGCGCAGGAGTATCGCTCGGAGCGGGCGGTCGCGGCGTTGGCGAAGCTCAGCGCGCCGAGCGCGCGGGTCGTGCGGGGCGGCGCGGCGGCGCTGGTGCCGGCGCGCGAGATCGTGCGCGGCGACCTGTTGCTGCTCGACGCGGGCGACCTCGTGGCAGCGGACGCGCGCCTGGTGGCGGCCGCGGCCCTGCGCACGAGCGAAGCCGCGCTGACCGGTGAGTCGGAGCCCGTCGAGAAGCGGCTCGGGGCGTTGCCGGAGGCGACGCCGCTCGCGGACCGTGCCAACTCGGTCTTTCTCGGCACCAGCGTTGCGACCGGGTCGGGCCGCGCGCTCGTGACTGCGACGGGCGCGCACACCGAGCTGGGCGGAATCGCCCAGCTGCTCGAGACCGCGACGCGCGACGAGACCCCGCTGCAGCGCCGTCTCGACCGCGTCGCCCGGCTGCTGGTGTGGGCGAGCCTCGCGATCGTGGCGCTGGTGTTCGGGCTCGGCCTGCTCCGCGGCCTCGAGCGCACCGGACTGTTCATGACCGCCGTCAGCCTCGCGGTCGCGGCGATTCCCGAGGGCCTGCCGGCTGTGGTCACTCTGGCGCTCGCCCTCGGTGTGGAGCGCATGGTGCAGCGCAACTCACTCGTGCGGCGCCTCGCGGCGGTCGAGACGCTCGGCTCGACCGAGGTGATCTGCACCGACAAGACGGGAACCCTGACCGTCGGGGCGATGACGGTGCGCCGGCTGTTCTCGGCAGCAGGCGCTGCCGAGCCCGTCCTGTGGGTCGCCGCGGCGTGCAACGACGCCGAGCTCGCGCCGGGCGCCGCCGGGGTCGAGGTGGTGGGCGACCCGACCGAGGGCGCCCTGCTGGTGGAAGCGGCGAAGCGGGCCATCCGGCGCAGCGACGTCGAGCGCGACTCGCCGCGGGTCGCGGTGCTGCCGTTCGACTCGGACCGCAAGCTCATGACGATCGTCCGCCGCCGTGGGGACGCCCTGGTCGCCGCCGTGAAGGGTGCGCCCGAGGTCGTGCTCGCGCGCTGCTCGCACGTCCGGACCTCGAGCGGGATCGAGTCACTCGACGAGCTCGGGCGCGAGAGGCTCCACGAGCGGGTCGCGCTCTTCGCGGGCGACGCGCTGCGCGTGCTGGCGTTCGCGGAGCGGCGTCTGGAAAGCTACCCGCCCGAGGGCGACGTCGAGAACGGGCTCGTATTCGTGGGACTGGCGGGCCTGCAGGATCCCCCTCGCGCCGACGTGCCCGATGCGCTCGCGCGCTGCCGGCGCGCCGGGATCCGCGCCGTCATGATCACGGGAGACCATCCGGACACCGCGCGAGCGATCGCCTCGGAGCTCGGCATACTCGGCCCCGGAGACGAGCTGGCGACCGGTCCGGAGCTGGAGCAGCTCGACGATCCCGCGCTCGCGACGCGCGTTCCGCGCACCGCCGTGTACGCGCGAGTGACTGCCGCGCACAAGCTCCGCATCGTGCGCGCGTGGAAGAGGCTCGGGGCCGTCGTCGCCATGACCGGCGACGGCGTGAACGACGCCCCCGCCCTGCGCGAGGCCTCGATCGGGATCGCCATGGGCCGGACCGGGACCGAGGTCGCGAAGTCGGCCGCGGACATCGTGATCACCGACGACCGCTTCTCCTCGATCGTGGCCGCCGTCGAGGAGGGGCGCCGCATCTTCGACAACATCCGCAAGACGCTCGGCTACCTCCTGGCGGGCAACTCCGCGGAGCTGGCGGTGATGCTGCTGGCCACGCTGGTCGGCACGCCCCTACCGCTGCTCCCGGTCCAGCTCCTCTGGGTGAATCTGGTGACCGACGGCCTGCCCGCGCTCGCGCTCGCGACCGACCCGATCGATCCGGGCGCGCTCGCCCGCCCGCCGCGGCGACCCGACTCACCTTTCGCCGACCGCGGGCTCGTCGGAACGATCCTGCTCACCGCGGCACTCACCTCGGCGGTCACTTTTGGCACCTTCAGCTGGGAGCTGTGGCGCGGGACGGACCTCGCCGCCGCGAGGAACGCCGCTTTCTCCGTGCTCACCTTCGCTGAGCTGCTGCGGGCCTTCGGCGCTCGCAGCGAGACTCACTCCATCTGGGTGCTCGGTCTGTTCTCGAACCTGCGCCTGTTCCTGGTCGTGGCGGGGAGCTTCGCCCTGCAGCTCTCGCTCCACCGCATTCCGCTCCTGGAAGAGGTGTTCCAGACCGGGCCGATCGAGCCCGCAGAGCTCGCGTCGTGGATCGCGCTCGGCGCGCTGCCGCTCGCCGTGCTCGAGGCCGTGAAGCTCGTGCGCGGGTCTCAGCCCGCGGGAAAGAGCCGGATCTCGGGCGGAACGAGATAGCTGCCGTCGACCCAGATGCGCTCGAGCTTGCGGGTCGCGATCCGCCAGCCTTCGGCCGTGCGCTGCCACGTGTCGGTGTAGCGCCCCCCTTCGGTGGTGAGATTCTCCGTGCCGTCGGGTCTCACCTGCACGTGAGTCGCGACCAGGTAGGCGGTCGAGCTCGCGGTGTCGCCGCGCAGCTCGATCGACGGGTTCGAGATCACGTGCTGCGTGGCCTTGAAGATGGTCATCGCGCGCGCGAGCCACGGCCCGAGCTCGGGAAAGCGCAGCTGTGCGCCGCGCTCCAGGGCGTAGTGGATGCGCGCGTCGGGTGTGAACACCCGCTCGAGTGACTTCCAGTCCTTGGCGTCGATCGCACGCGCGTAGGCGTAGAGCACCTGCTGGATCTGGAAGAAATCTTCAGATGGCGCGGTCACGGTTCGCCCAGTACGGGTCACGCAGCTTGCGCTTGTAGAGCTTCCCGTTCGGGTCGCGCGGCAGCTCGGACACGAAGTCGATGGTCTTGGGCGTCTTGAACTTCGCCAGCTTGTCGGCGCAGAAGGCGAAGATCTCGTCGGCCAGCGCGGGGCCCGGAGTGACTCCAGCCGCCGGCTCGACCACCGCCTTCACCTCTTCGCCCCAGTCCTCGTTCGGGATGCCGAACACGGCCACGTCGCCGACCTTGGGGTGCGTGAGCAGCACGTTCTCGATCTCGGCCGGGTAGATGTTCACGCCCCCCGAGATGATCATGTCGTTCTTGCGGTCGCACAGGAACAGGTACTTCTCGTCGTCGAGGTAGCCGACGTCGCCCACCGTGAAGAAGCCCGCGCGGCGGTTCTCGTCGGTCTTCTTGCGGTCGCCCTTGTACTCGAAGTCGGCGGCGCCGAGCTTCATGTAGACCGTGCCCGGCGTGCCCGGCGGGCAATCCTTGCCCTCGTCGTCGAGCACGCGGATCTCGGAGTTCGCCCAGGCGCGCCCGACGGT
>DATKAO010000076.1 GCA_035498015.1 Myxococcota bacterium | reverse complement strand
CCCGGGCAGTCAGTCGCGGACGTAGTAGCTGCGCGGCGTGCCGTCGAAGCGGCCGGAGCGCATGCAGCACTTCTTGAAGCGCCGCCGCGAGCCGCACGGACAGAGGTCGTTGCGGCCGAGCTTTTCGACGAGCTCCACGTCTCCCGTGCACCACGCGCAGACCGCGCTTCACGCGCGTCTCGCTCGGGAAGCCCTTGCGGCGCCCTTGCGGCGCTTACTGGTGGGCTCGAAAGCAGGGTGTGTCTTCGTGAGACTCTCGGCGTGCCATGGCGACACCTCGGCCCGATCTCAGGGCAGGGGTAGATAGCCCACGTCCGGTCAAGTTCGCCACTCACACGTCCGAATCGAAGCTGCACACGAGCTGC
Organism: Myxococcota bacterium; assembly: GCA_035498015.1. Classification (NCBI taxonomy): domain Bacteria; kingdom Pseudomonadati; phylum Myxococcota; species Myxococcota bacterium. The sequence continues at coordinate 11,562 of DATKAO010000076.1, read as the reverse complement.
GAGTCAGGGAGCTGGCGCGAATGACTCTTCCCGACGATCGGATTTCGGCGCTCGAGGAACGGCTGGCGCGCATCGAGGCGCGCCTGGGTATCTCGGGCGCTCGCCCGCAGCCGGCTGCCGCAGCGCAGCCCCCGGCTTCGGCCGAGCGGCCACACCCGGCCCCACGGCCCGCGCCGCGGCGTGTGCCGGGGCCCGGCATCGGCGCCACGCAGGTCCTGGCCTGGGCCGCGAGCCTGGCCTTCATCCTGGCCGCGACCTACTTCGTGAAGCTGGTCTACGACGCGGGCTGGCTCACGCCCGAGCGGCAGATCGGCATCGCGTTCATCGGCGGCCTGGCGCTGATCGGCGCCGGGCTCAGGCTGGCCGAGCTCGACCGCAAGTACGCTGCCTACCTGCCCGCCGCGGGTGTCTCGATCCTGTATCTCGCGCTGTACGCGGGTCAGACGATGTACGACCTGTGGCAGCCCGGCTTCGTGTACGGCGCGATCGCCGTAGTCACGTTCACCGCCGTCTGGCTGGGCCTGCACTTCGAGAACGGCGTGTACTCGCTGCTGGCCATCGTGGGCAGCTATCTCGCGCCCTTCCTGGTGCACGGCGCAGGCGGCGCGCTCGAAGACGTGGTGGCCTACTTCTCGGCCTGGAGCGTGCTGTTCTCGGTGCTCGCGGTGTTCGAGGGCCGGCGACTCACCTACCTGCTCGCGCTCGTCTTCGCGCTGGTCGGGTTCGACATGCTGTTCCGCATGCTCGATCCGGTGCACCGCGCGTGGACCACCGCGCTGCTCTACCAGCTGTCGCAGTTCGCGGTGTTCTCGGCCGCGGCCGTGGTGTTCTCTGTGCGCCACCGCGAGCCGCTGACCTCCGAGGGCGCGGCCGTGCACGGCCTCGCCCTGTTCTACTTCTACGGCGTCGAGTACGCGCTCTTGCACGAGAACCTGCCCGAGTGGGCGCCGTGGCTCGCGCTCGCGAGCGTCGTGGTCGTGATCGCCCTGTATCTCGCCGCGCGCGCTGCGCTCGGCCCGCGCGTGAGCTCGGCTCCGGCCGCAGTGCTGGTCGCGAGCTATGCGTCGCTGGTCACGGCGCACGTGATGTTCTTCGAGCTCGTCCCCGAGGCCTACACGCCCTGGCTCGCGCTGCTCCTGCCGGCGATCTCGCTCGCGCTGTGGAGCGCCGACCGCACGCGCGCGCTCGCGGCGCCCGTGGTGATCGTGTCGACCATCCTGTTCTCGTTCGAGCTCGGGCGCCTGTTCCTCGAGCACGAGCACGGCAGCGCGATCCCGTACGCCTCGGCGCTCTTGTGTCTGTACGCGGTCGTGCTGTATCTCACGTACGCCTGGTTCCGGCGCGGCCGCGGCACGGACTCACTCGCGCCCCTCTTGCTCTACGCGGGTCACGTGACGCTCCTGACCGCGTCGACGCGCATCTTCGACAGCGGCTTCGTCGTCTCGATCGTGTGGGCGGTCTTCGCGCTCGCGCTCCTGCTCTACGCCGTGCAGCGCGAGGAGCGCACGGTGGGCCAGTCGTCGCTCGTGGTATTCGCGGCCTCGGGCCTGAAGGTGCTCTTCTACGACCTCTCGGGCCGCGCCACGCTGCTGCGCGTGCTCACGCTCGTGATCCTGGCGGTGAGTCTCTACGCGGGTGGCTGGCTCTACCAGCGCATGGCGCCGCCCGACGAGCGCTTCCACCCCGACCGCGAGGTGAACGCGCAGCTCAACCTGATCCGCCGCCTGCTCGGGCAGGGCCTGACCAACGAGGGCATCGCCGACGAGCTGGCCCAGCGCGGCATTCCGTATCTCGGGAGCGCCGGCAGCTGGAGCGCCGAGGTGGTGCAGCGCCTGCGCGCAGACTACCCGCTCGGCTGAAGGCTCCGGCGGATATACTCGCTCGCGCATGGGCGAGCCCGATCCATATTTCCTGGGCTACCGGCGAGCCGAGCAGGAAAGGCTCGAGCGCCAGGCTGGCGAGCTCGCCGGCGAGTCCGAGGCCCTGTTCGCCCGCATCGGGGTCGGCGCAGGTTGGCGCGTGCTGGAGATCGGCTGCGGCCCGCAGGGTTGTCTGGGCCTGCTCTCGCAGCGTGTCGGCGCATCGGGCCGAGTCACTGGCATCGAGCGCAGCGCGGAGCAGGCCGACACCGCACGGCGTTTCGTGGCCGCGCACGGTCTTGCGAACGTCGAGCTGCTCTGCGCCGACGGCCGCGCCACCGGACTGCTCCCCGCAAGCTTCGATCTCGTCACCGCACGCTTGGTGCTGGTGAACGTTCCGGAGCCCGAGGAGATACTCGCCGAGATGGTGCGGCTCACGAAGCCGGGCGGAGTGATCGCGCTGCACGAGCCCGTGGCGTCGGCCCAGCGCATCGACCCACCCCACCACGCGCAGGACCGGCTGCTCGAGATACTCGATGCCGTCTCGGTCAGGGAGCGCACGGACCGCAACATCGGTCTCCGGCTCCCGCGCATGCTGCGCTCGGCGGGGGTGCGAGACGTCGAAGTGATCCCACTGGTGCACGTGTATCCGCCCGCTCACGGGCGCCGCTACCTGCTGCTCGACTTCGTCGAGAACGCGCGCGGCCGGATCCTGGAGTACGGCCTGCTCGCCGAGCCCGAGCTGCGCGAGCTGACCTCGGAGCTGCGCGGCCACCTGGACGACCCCGGGACACTCGTGGTCTCCGGCCTGTTCTTCCAGGCTTTTGGCAAGCGGGCGTAGCAGGAGGAAGGCCGAGCTGTTGCGCGAAGGCAAGCTCTGAGCTCAGCCCGCGGCTGGACGCAGGATCTCTCTCAGCTCGTCGGGGTGCACCGGCTTGACCAGGTGCGCGTCGAAGCCCGCTTCCTCGGTTTGCCGGCGGTCTTCGTCCTGACCCCAGCCGGTCAGCGCCACGATCCGGACGTCGCGCCCCCACGGCTCCTTGCGGATCCGGCGACACACCTCGAGACCCGACAGTCCGGGCAGGCCGACGTCGAGCAGGAGCAGCTCGGGGCGCAGGCGCTCGGCCGCCTCGAGCGCGGCCGGGCCGTCGTTGGCCACGTGCACGTCGTGGCCGTCGAGGCGCAGCAGCATGGCGAGTGACTCGGCACTGTCCTCGAGATCGTCGACCACGAGCACCCGCCGCGCAGCAAGCGGCGCGTTCGCGGTCTCCGCCCGAGGCGCTGCCACCGGCAGCGCGGCCGGCTTCGCCAGCGGCAGGCGCACCACGAACTCACTCCCGAGGCCCGGCCCGCCGCTGTGTGCCTCGACCCGCCCGCCGTGCATCTCGACCAGCTGCTTCACGATCGTGAGTCCCAGGCCCAGGCCGCCCTGAGTGCGCCCGGGATTCTCTTCGAGCTGCGCGAACAGCTCGAACACCTTGGGCAGCAGGTCGGGCGGGATGCCGACGCCGTTGTCGCGCACGGTCACTTCGGCCAGCCCGTTCCAGCGCCGGGCGCGCAGCTCGATCCGGCCGCCACGGTCGGTGTACTTGTTGGCGTTGTGCAGCAGGTTGCCGAACACCTGTAGCAGCCGGACCGGATCGCCCATCACCTCGAGTGACTCGCCGCCGTTGTCGAATTCGAGCGCGTGCCCGGCCTCCTCGGCGCTGGGGTACGCCGCCTCCACGGCCTGGGCGAGCAGCGGGCGAAGGTCGACCCGCTGCGTGCGCAGCTCGAGCCGGTTGCGCGTGATGCGCGCGATGTCGAGCAGGTCGTCGACCAGCCGCTCCATGTGGGTGATCTGCCGGTCGAGCATGGTGCGCGCGCGCTCGAGCAGCCGCCCGTCGCTCGCAGGGCGCTTCAGCACTTCGAGCGAGTTGCGCACGGGCGCGAGCGGCCCGCGCAGCTCGTGCGCGAGCGTGGCGAGAAACTCGTCCTTGCGCCGGTCGGCGTCGCGCAGATCGGCCATCAGCCGGGCCACGCGCTGCTCGGCCTCGCGCTGGGCGCTGATGTCGCGCGCGATCTTCGAGACACCCACCACGCGGCCGCGCTCGTCGAGCACGGGCGACACGCTGAGCGACACGTGCACGGTGCTGCCGTCCTTGCGCTGGCGAACGGTGTTGAAGGGCTCGATGCGCTGGCCCGCGTGGATCTGCCGCAGGATGCCGTCCTCCTCCGAGAGCCGGTCCTTCGGGATGATCAGCGAGATGTGGCGGCCTACGGCCTCCGTGGCCTGGTAGCCGTACAGGCGCTCGGCGCCGGCGTTCCAGGTCTGGATGACTCCCTGGAGTGACTTGCTCACGATGGCATCCTCGGAGGAGCTCACGATCGCGGCGTGCAGGCGCGCGGCGTCGAGCCGCTCCGAGACCTGGCGCTCCTCGGCACGGCGCATGGTGATGTCACGGAACACGATCACGCAGCCCTGCGCGCGGCCGTCGACGCCGCGGATCGGCGCGGCGCTGTCGTCGACCTGCAGCTCCAGGCCGTCGCGGCGGATCAGCAGGGTGTGACCCGCGAGCCCGGTCACCCGGCCATCGCGCAGCGCGCGCAGGACGGGGTTGGGCGCTGCCTCGCGGGTGGAGTCGTCCACGATGCGGAACACGGCGTCGATCGGCTGGCCCACGGCCTCGAGCTGTCGCCAGCCGGTGAGCGCCTCGGCCACGCCGTTCATCGAAGTGACTCGCCCGCGCAGGTCGGTTGCGATCACGGCGTCGCCGATGCTGGCGAGCGTGATGCTGACCAGCTCGCGCTGCTCGTGCGCCTGCCGCTGCGCGCGGCGCATCAGCTCGCCGAAGCCGATCACCAGCGAGCAGGTGACGAGATAGGCCAGGGTGCCGATCACTTCGACCGGTGTGTTGAACGAGATCGTGGCGCGGGGAGCGACGAACAGATAGTTGGCCACGAGCACGCCCAGCACGACCGATAGCAGCGCCGGTCGCCAGCCGCCGAACCAGACCGCTGCGGCGACCGCGCCGTAGAGCGTGACGAGCGGGCGCGCGTCGCCGAGCCACGGGTCGGCGAGCTCGCGCGCAGCGATCGCCAGTGCGGTGGCAGCGACCGCGACCACGTAGCCGTGGGCCGGGTGACGCGCGGAGATCATGGGGAGTCCGCTGAATCTACCAGTTGCGCGGCCTCAGCGGTAAGCGGCGAGCACTCCCGCGACGACCTGCATGGGCACCTCGCCCTGCCTGGGTGAGTCGTACAGGCCCGCCGTGGTGACGATCACGGTGCCTGTTTCGCGGTCGAGCACGATGCGCTGCCCGCCGTTGCCCGACGCGACCGGGAGCTGCCCGATCCACCACAGATAGCCGTAGCCGGTGGCGCCCCCGAAGCCGGCCGGCAAGGTGACCTGCGCCTCGAGCGAGGCGCGCGCGTAGTCGGGGGGCACGATCTGGCGGCCGGCGAAACGGCCGCCGTCGAGCATCATCTGGCCGAAGCGCGCCATGGCGCGCGGCGTGAGCCGGAGGCCCGAGGCCGACACGATCACGCCCGACGGGTGCTGGACCCACTCGGCGCGGGTCACTCCCAGAGGACACCACAGCTTCTCGACGGCGTAGCGGTCGAAGGGCACGCCCGTCGCCTGCTCGACGACCTGCGCCAACACCACCGGCAGGCTGCCGTTGTAGGCGAAGGCGGCGCCGGGCGCCGCCACCGGCCGGCGCGAGAGACCGTAGGCGAGCGGATCGGCGGCGAGCCACAGCCCGTGCTCGTCGTTGCGCGGGTCGTAGTAGGGGTGAGTGAGCTCGTCCCAGGCGAGGCCCGCGCTCATGGTGAGGGCGTGGCGCAGCGTACGGCCCGCGAGCGCCGACTCCCGACCGCGCGCGTGCACAGGGAAGAAGCGCGCGATCGGCGCGTCGAGATCGGGGAGCGCGCCCTCGCCGTGCGCAATCCCGACCAGCGCCCCCACGACCGACTTCGAGACCGAGCGCACGTCGTGCAGCGCGCCGGCGTCGAACGTGGCGGGCTTGGCCGGCTCCGCCCACAGGGCGTCCTCGCCCGCGAAGTAGCGCTCGAAGGCGAGCTTCCCGCCGCGCACGACCAGGAGCGCATGCACGTTCTCGAGCTCGCGCCGCTCGATGCGCTCGGCGACCGACTCGAGCGCGCCGGGATCGAGCCCGGCCTCGGCCGGAGTCACTCTCGGCCACTCGGCGGGCTCCGGCAGGCCCGGGCAGTCACTCGGCCCCCGCTGCCAGCCGACCCGGTTCAACGCCGCGCCCTCACCGGCACCCAGATCTCGATCGTGCCCTTCGCCTCGCTGGCGTCGAAGCCGGGCGGGTAGCGCTCGAAGTCCATGCCCACCGGGTACTCCCAGTCCGACGACGGGAGCCAGGTGCCGAAGATCCAGCGGTAGGTCGGCGCCAGCTCCGTGTGGAGCGGCAGGCTGCGCACGCGGTGCGCGAACACCGCGTAGGTCTCGGGCGGCAGCGTCTCGGCGATCGCGCCCGCCGGCAGCCGTCCCACGCGCGACACCGGCACGCCCGCCACGTAGTCGAAGCTGCCTTCGGTCTCGTCGACGTTGAGCGACAGCCCGTGGCCCGAGTCACTCGCCACGTGCGGAATGCGGCTCACCAGCTCCCTGAACCGCCCCCAGAGCGCCGGGATCCGGTCGCGAGTGTCCTCTTCGATGCGCTCGCGCACGCCCACCACCGTGAACGCGTCGAGCTCGCGGATCTCGGGCTGCGGTGTGAGTCTCTCGCGCAGGTGCGCCAGCTCCTGCGCGTCGATCGGCCGGCGGAACGGCGCGCTCCAGGTGACCGGGCGCGCGCGGAACGCGCCCGGCGGCCGGCCGAAGGTGCGCTTGAACGCGCGCGTGAAGGCCTCTTGCGAGTCGTAGCCGCAGTCGAGCGCCAGATCGACCAGCCGCAGCTCTCGAGCCCCGTCCGCCAGGCGCTCCGCGGCCACGGTCATGCGCCGCCGGCGCAGATAGGCCGCGAACGGCTCGCCGGTCAGCGCGCGGAACAGGCGCGAGAAGTACGGCGGCGAGAAGCCGGCCTGCTTGGCCACGTCGGGCAGCGACAGCGGCGAGAGCAGGTGCTGCTCGATGTACGCCACGGACCGCAGGAAGCGCGCCTGGATGGTCACCCCGGCGACGTTACCGCGCGGGGGCTGCGGCGTCTTGATCGGATTTGACGGGGCCGCGCGCGGCCCGGGAGCTCAGTCCTCGTGACTCTTTCCTGCCGCGATCTCGGCGGCCAGCGCCATGGCGTCGCTCACCGCTTGGCAGTCGTAGGAGGTGAGGCCGCCCTGCATGATCATCTTGCTCCAGCGCTTGGCGCCCATGGTCGCGATCGCGCTCGCGCCGTGCACGTTGATCACGGCGACCACGCCGTTGTCCTTGGCGATCTGGATGCAGTCGCTCTCGATCCACGCCAGGTCGGCCTGGCTCGGCACGCCCGGGGTCGGCGCCGTCAGGTTCACGATCCACGACTTGCAGTGCAGGCGGCCGCACTCGGTGAGCCCGCGAGTCACCGCCTCGCGGAAACAGTGCGCGGACAGATCGGACCAGGTGGCCATGCACGCCTTCACGTCGGGGTGATGGGTCACGGTCACCGCCTTGGGAACGCTGAACAGCGTGAAGCTCTTCGACATCACGCCGCCTTCCCTGCGGCGACCTTGCCCGCCAGCTCGAGCGCATCGGCGAGTGACTTGCAGTCCCAGGTCACCATGCCGCCCTGACTGGCGCCGCGCGTCCAGCGCTTCGAGCCCATGGCGGCGAGCGCGCTCTCGCCGTGCACGTTGATGACCGCGGTCACGCCGTTGCGCTTGCCCAGCTCGACGCCCTCGCTCTCCATCCAGCGCAGGTCGGCCTGCGAGGGCACGCCCGGGTTCTGGGTCAGGTCGACGATCCAGGTCTTGGCACCCACGCGCCGGCACTCGTCGGAGCCGCGCTTGATCGCGGCCACGCACTCCGAGTTGCAAAGTGACTCCCAGTGGGACACGACGGCGCGCACCTCGGGGTAGTGCACGCACTCGACCACCTTGTCGATCCGGAACAGCGACACGCCCGCCATGGCCGACTCCTTCCTGTCGGGGAAGCATCGGCCTGCCCGAGCGGTTACTTTTGCCGCGCGACCGCCGCCAGCAGGGGGGTCCGGTCGAAGTACACCACGTTGCGGTAGATCAGCCCGCCGCGCAGCTGCACCGTGCACACGCCGTCGACCTCGACCACTTCCTTGCCCACCGGGATCGTGGCGTGCCAGCCGTTCAGGAAGCCGTCCTTCAGCGGCTGCGACCCACGCTGCGTCCAGCGCCAGTCCGGGAACCTCTTCAAGAGCTTGCCAAAGTAGGCCAGCAGCGCCGCCCGCCCCTTGATGCCCGGCCAGAGCCCCGGGTCGGCGTAGAAGGCGTCGTCGGTGTAGAACGAGACCAGCACTTCGGGCCGGTTGCCCGTCCAGGCGGGCAGCCACTGGTCGGCGAACTCTCTCGCGTCCCTCGTGTCGAGACCTTGGAAGTTGATCATGACCCGAAGCTTCGATCCGCCCGGCGCGCTGCGCTGTGAAGCATTCCTCAGCCGGCGCGAATTTTCCGCTGCGCAAGGCGCCGGGCGATGAAGAGGAGAATGGTCCGGGTCTCGCACTGACTGCGCGCGACGAGTGCTGCGGCGCTCGGAAGACGGCGGGTTTTCGGCGTGACAGCTGCAGTTTCTACAAAGCGGTTGCGGAATTTTCCGAGCCTCCGTTTCCGTGCGCACCGGTCTGGACTCTCTGCTCCCCTCGTCGGATTGACCAACCCCCAACGGCCATCGCCCTCGCTGGGGAGCAGAGATGTCTAGCCCGACCCCGAGCGACTCCCCGACCCCCCGCAAGCGGCGCGCGCGCGAGAACGGCGCCACGAACGGGTCCGCTCCCCACGCCTCGCCTTCCGATCTGCGCGAGCTGCTGCGCGCGCTCGATGCGGTCCGCGACGGTGACTTCTCCGCGCGCCTGCCGACCGACTGGGCCGGCCTCGAGGGCAAGATCGCGGACCGCTTCAACGAGCTCGTCGCGCTCAACCAGGACCTGGCGAGCGAGCTGGCGCGCGTGGGCGAGGTGGTCGGCAAGGAAGGCAAGACCCGGCAGCGCATGCGCGTGATTCGCACGCGCGGCGCGTGGGCGGCCATGCAGGCCTCGTACAATCAGCTGATCGACGACCTGGTGCGGCCGAACGCGGAGGTGACTCGCGCGATCGCCGCCGTGGCGCAAGGCAACCTGCTCCAGACCGTGGAGCTCGAGGTCGACGGGCGCCGGCTCGAAGGCGACTTCCTGCGTTCGGCAGCGATCGTGAACACCATGATCCAGCAGCTGGGCGTGGTGACCTCGGAAGTGACTCGCGTGGCGCGCGAGGTCGGCACCGACGGCAAGCTCGGCGGCCAGGCGCACGTGCCCGGCGTCTCGGGCGTGTGGAAGGACCTGACCGAGAGCGTGAATTCGATGGCCTCGAACCTGACGGGCCAGGTGCGCAACATCGCCGACGTGACGATCGCGGTCGCGAACGGCGACCTGTCGCGCAAGATCACCGTCGACGTGCGCGGCGAGATCCTGCAGCTCAAGGAAGCCACCAACACCATGGTGGACCAGCTGCGCTCGTTCGCCTCGGAAGTGACTCGCGTGGCGCGCGAGGTCGGCACCGAAGGCCGGCTGGGCGGCCAGGCCGTGGTGCCCGGCGTCGCCGGCACCTGGAAGGACCTGACCGACTCCGTGAACGCCATGGCCGGCAACCTGACCAGCCAGGTGCGCAACATCGCCGAGGTCACCACCGCGGTCGCGCGTGGCGACCTGTCGCGCAAGATCACCGTCGACGTGCGCGGCGAGATCCTCGAGCTGAAGAACACCATGAACATCATGGTCGACCAGCTGAACGCCTTCGCCGGCGAGGTGACTCGCGTGGCGCGCGAGGTCGGCACCGAGGGCAAGCTGGGCGGCCAGGCCCAGGTGCCCGGCGTCGGCGGCACGTGGAAGGATCTGACCGACTCCGTGAACTTCATGGCGTCGAACCTGACCAGCCAGGTGCGCAACATCGCCGAGGTCGCGACCGCGATCGCCAACGGCGACCTGTCGAAGAAGATCACCGTCAACGTGTCGGGCGAGATCCTGTTGCTCAAGGAGACGCTCAACACCATGGTCGACCGCCTGAACGCGTTCGCGAGCGAAGTGACTCGCGTGGCGCGCGAGGTCGGGACCGAGGGCCGGCTGGGCGGCCAGGCCAAAGTGCTGGGCGTGGCGGGCACGTGGAAGGACCTGACCGACTCGGTGAACTCCATGGCGAACAACCTCACCGCGCAGGTGCGGAACATCGCCGAGGTGTCCACCGCGATCGCCAACGGCGACCTGTCCAAGAAGATCACGGTCGACGTGTCGGGCGAGATCCTGCAGCTCAAGCAGACCATGAACACCACGGTCGACCAGCTGAACGCGTTCGCCGCCGAAGTGACTCGCGTGGCGCGCGAGGTCGGCACCGACGGCAAGCTGGGCGGCCAGGCCCAGGTGCCCGGCGTGGCAGGCACGTGGAAGGACCTGACCGACTCGGTGAACTCCATGGCGACCAACCTCACGGCGCAGGTGCGCAACATCGCCGAGGTCGCCACCGCGGTCGCGCAGGGCGACCTGTCGCGCAAGATCACGGTCGACGTGCGCGGTGAGATCCTGCAGCTGAAAGAGACCTTGAACACCATGGTCGACCAGCTGAACGGGTTCGCCGCGGAAGTGACTCGCGTGGCGCGCGAGGTCGGCACCGACGGCAAGCTGGGCGGCCAGGCCCAGGTGCCCGGCGTCGCGGGCACCTGGAAGGACCTGACCGACAACGTCAACTCCATGGCGTCCAATTTGACCGCTCAGGTGCGCAACATCGCCGACGTCGCGACCGCGATCGCGAACGGCGACCTGTCGAAGAAGATCACGGTCATCGTGTCCGGCGAGATTCTGCAGCTGAAAGAGACGCTGAACACGATGGTCGACCAGCTGAACGGCTTCGCCGGCGAAGTGACTCGCGTGGCGCGCGAGGTCGGCACCGAGGGCAAGCTCGGCGGCCAGGCGCACGTGCCCGGCGTCGGGGGCACGTGGAAGGACCTGACCGACTCCGTGAACTTCATGGCGTCGAACCTGACCAGCCAGGTGCGCAACATCGCCGAGGTCGCGACCGCGATCGCCAACGGCGACCTGTCGAAGAAGATCACCGTCAACGTGTCGGGCGAGATCCTCTTGCTCAAGGAGACGCTCAACACCATGGTCGACCGGCTGAACGCGTTCGCGAGCGAAGTGACTCGTGTCGCGCGTGAGGTCGGCACCGACGGCAAGCTCGGCGGCCAGGCTCAGGTGCCCGGCGTCGGCGGCACGTGGAAGGACCTGACCGACTCCGTGAACTTCATGGCGTCGAACCTGACCAGCCAGGTGCGCAACATCGCCGAGGTCGCCACCGCGATCGCCAACGGAGATCTCTCCAAGAAGATCACCGTCGACGTGCGCGGCGAGATCCTGCTGCTGAAGGACACGTTGAACACCATGGTCGAGCAGCTGCGCTCGTTCGCGGGCGAGGTGACTCGCGTGGCGCGCGAGGTCGGCACCGAGGGCCGGCTCGGCGGACAGGCCGTGGTGCCCGGCGTCGCCGGCACATGGAAGGACCTGACCGACTCCGTGAACGCCATGGCCGGCAACCTGACCAGCCAGGTGCGCAACATCGCCGAGGTCAC